>CAKRKO010000038.1 GCA_934358495.1 uncultured Eubacterium sp.
ACATGCGGTTTGTTTCCTTTTACTTCGTATTCGGCAATTTCTTTCAGACCTTTTAACCGTGTATACATCGTAGAATAGACATCTGTCACTTCTGCCTCAAAATCACCTTCATAATGGATCAGCCTGGTATCATCCAGTGTCCGGATCGCTTTCGCTGCACTTTTGAAATTACAGCCGAAAGCAGATTCATTTCCCATGGACCACATGATAATGGAGGGATGATTGCGGTCTCTTTGCACCATTCGGACACTGCGATCCACATACATTGCTTTCCATGCAGGATCATCTGTGATCCAGGTATAATGTTCTATCCATTCGAATCCATGACATTCCAGATCTGCTTCATTGATCACATAAAGGCCATATGTATCACACAAATCATAAAAATATTCATTTGCAGGATAATGGGAGCAACGGACCGCATTGATATTGTACTGTTTCATCAGACGGATATCCGCCTCCATCTGTTCCCTTGTGACGCATCTTCCTTCTTTCGGATTATAATCATGATGATTCACTCCGTTCAGTAAAATCACCTGGCCATTGATACGGAAATTATCGTCTTTGATCTCAATTCTGCGAAAACCACACCGTACGGTCACTTCCTGTGTCCGGGTAGTGACTGTAAATTCATATAATTCCGGTGTCTCTGCTGTCCACGCATGCACATGCAAAATTTCTGCATTCACACAAGCCTGCATCTCTTCGAAGGCAACTTCTCCTGAAGCAATTACCTCGCCTCTGTAAGTAAGCTTCCATGCGGCCTGTTTTAGTGGCTGCTTCCCTGTGATTCTGGCTGTGAACAATCCTGTTTGATAGCTGTCATCCAGTGTTCCATCCACCTGTACATCCAGGATTGCATTTTTCTCTTCATTGATCAGTTCCACATCCCGGAAAATACCGGACAACCACCACATATCCTGATCTTCCAGATAAGTGCCATCTGACCATTTATATACACGTACTGTAAGGTCATTTTCGCCGGCTTTTACCAGCTCTGTGATATCAAATTCAGACGGAAGCCGGCTCACCTTGCCAAAACCAGCATGCATACCATTTACCCATACATCAAATGCACTGTCTACCCCATGAAATTTCAGAATTGTATCTTTTTCCAGCCACGATTCATCCAGGAAAATACTTCTTTTATAAATTCCGGTTGGATTTTCATCCGGAACATAAGGCGGATTGATTGGAAACGGATACAATACATCTGTATAGTGCATACGGTCATATCCACGCAGCTGCCACACAGACGGTACATCGATCTGATCCCAGCCTTCATTTAATCCTGGCTGTTCAAATCCTTCCGGCGAAAGTTCCGGTGCATCCAGATACAAAAACGCCCATTGTCCGTTCAGACTCATTCGTTTCTGGGAATCTTTGTAAAAAGAAGTTCTTGCATTTCTTCTGCCGATTCCGGTTATCTGATTGTCTTCCCATCTTTTCACTGCTTTTCTTGCCATAGTATTCTCTCCTCTCCATTAGATTTAAATAACACCTTCTCCAACACGTTAACTTGATTCCTATAGTAAAATCAATATACTATTTTATTGGTAAAATGTAAATATTTTTACCAGTAAAACTTCTTTTTCCGCACTTTATACATGATTCACCAGCCAGTTTTATTTATTTTTCACAATTGATACAAAAAAATCCTCTGATCTCTTTTATCACAGTGTTTCTACATATGCATAATAGTAATCGAAAAAAAGAACCATAAAACATCTCACTTGCTCTACAGTTCTTTCCTTTTATTTTATTATTTTTACACTGTCACGAATGCATAACTGCGTTGGAACGGATACTTTTACACATATTTCCCGCCCATGCAAAATTCGTTCCTCCAAAAGTTTGACGGCATACTCTCCCATAAATTCCATATACAAGCGAACAGTTGTAAGAGACGGGATCATATATTTTGCGGCTGGAATATCATTAAACCCGACAATGCTGATATCCTCCGGTATGCGCAGTCCAAGCTCATATGCTGCACGATAGCTTCCTGCTGCCATAGAATCATTTGCCACAAACACTGCAGTTGGCAGATTTCCTTCCTGATATAATTCTTTCAGAAATTCATATCCATACTTTGGATAGTACGCACCGTACTTTGTATATTCCGGATGATACAGACCTTTCCGGGTTAATGCATCCTGAAAACAGTGTATGCGGGTATCGAGAGATTCCACTCCTTGTGCATTCAACTCCTTGCATCCAATCATACCGATTTTTGTATGACCACATGCGACCAGATACGAAACAATCTCCTCAACTGCCTGTCGATAATCCGCCACAATACTGTCAAATTTCTCCGGATTCGGATTTGCATCCACAAATACAACCGGACATTTCCACAATTCGATAACGGCTATCATATCACTTGTAAATGTTCCGGTACAGATTACACCATCAAGCCCGCTCAATGATTCTGCTGTATCTTCCATTTTTACCGTCTGTCTGAGATATCCTTCTTCTTCCAGCTTTCGTTCTAACGCAAGGCGGATACACAAATAGTATGGATCCTCTAGCTCTTCCTCTGGAGAATAGGAATAAAACACGCCAATCTTTAATTTTTTTCTGCGTTTTTTCTGTGCGCGTACTTTATATTCCAGTTCCTCAGCGATTTCAAAAATTCTTTTTTTGGTTTCTTCCTGTGCATTTAAAGTCTCATCATGATTCAACACTCTCGACACCGTTGCAATTGAGACCCCCGCTTTTGCGGCAATGTCTTTGATTGTTGCCATTCACAAACACCCCAATTTTCTTTGTTTCGAAGTAAGCGGATCCAATCGTTCTGCTTACATTATTATGGTAAATAATATCATCAATCCGGCAACTGTTCAACTATAAATGCTGCTCTTTTCTCTCTTCCCTTAATTTTTCAATAAGCGTAAACACTTCCGGATGCCGTTCCTTCAAATGCTCATCCAGAAGATGCCTGCGTTCCTGGAACCGTTCTGCCAGCTCCGGATGTTCTCTGGCAATCCGTTCATGGATTTCCTGCCGGTGCTGTTCAATCTTCTGTGCCAATGCATGTTCATCTTTCCCGGAAATACGCACAATTTCTTTTAAATGCTCTTCCAGATGTTCCAGCCATTCATCGAGATCAAGTTCTTCCATATGAGACCAGCTTCCATGCAGTAATTCTTCCACATCCTTTGTCTCTCTCAAATGCTCGATCTGATGCATGATCTGCTTCTCCATCTCAGTCTCTGCGTCAGCACCAAAAGCCCATACAAACTCCTGTACGCGATTATCTGCACGTTTTAATGATGCACTGCGCTCCGCATTATCCACACCGCCTTCTAACGGATATGGACGCTTATAGCCAATGTCTTTCAAAGCAATGTGGATCGTACGGCGGACATTTCCATTTTCAATCAAGTGTCCAAGCCCCAGTTTTCGCATCTGCGTATTGAGTCCGGAAATATGCTCTGTAATGTAAAACTGGATTCCTTTTTCCTTCAGGGATTCGCTCAACAGATTCAGACGGTCTGCTGCTGTAATATCCATACTTCCAATACCGCTTGCATCCAGAATTACCGCTTTGGTATCTTCCTTCAGTGCCTGCTCAATTTCCCGCTGTAATATGGAAACATTTGCAAAAAACAGATTGCTGCTGAAGCGGTAGATCAAAACCCGGGAAACCGGGTGGATCTGTCCCCCCTCTTTCAAATCTCTGAAATGCTTATGTCCCGGCTGGATTCCAAGAAAACAGGTTGCCGGTTTTGCTGTCCGTATGATCATCTCTGTAAAAGATAAAATAATACCGATCAATACTCCATTGATGGTTCCTAAAAACAATACACCGAAAAATGCACCCAGAAAAATAAAACATTCCGTCCTGCTGACTTTCCACAGTCTTGCAGCCAGATCAAATTCTGTGGCACCAAGCAGAGCTGAAATCACGATGGCTGTCAGGACCGGAATCGGCAGATATCCGATAAAACCTGTACAAAACAGTAACAATACAATCATAGATCCGCCTGCCACAAGTCCGGTCAGCTGTGTCTTTGCCTGATACTGTTCACCCATAGCTGTTCGTGATACGGAACCGTTGATCGGACAGCAGCCAGTAAATGCTGCTGCAAAATTTCCAAGTGAAAATGCCAGAATTTCCTGATTATCATCAATCTGATAACGGTTTTTCTGTGCAAAACTATTCTCTGCCAGCAACGTTTCCGCCATGATAACGACTGCTACGGACAAACTGATCGTAACCGCCTCTTTTAACGGAACTGCGGAGAAATCCGGCAAACTCCATTTTGGAAGTCCCGGTTCTACCGCTGCCAGTGTCTGAATGCCCCAGTCCTGCAATGGGAGCACGTTTGTGAGTATAGCTCCTCCTGCCATCAGTACCACTGCCATCGGAAATTTTGGTATTCTTCTTTTTGCGATTAATAATATAGCAAGAGAAATAACACCGAGAATAACGGAAGGCAAGTTCATTATTTTTGCAGTTCCTGCAATATGCTCTGCCAGCTCCGGAAATTCTCCGACACCTGCCGTTCCTCCCATCAGTTTGGGCACCTGCATCAGAATGATCGTTGTGCAGATACCGGTGATAAATCCACCCATAACCGGTGCCGAAATATAATTGACCAGTTTCCCGGCTTTCAATAAAGAAAAAATCAGCAGCCATAATGCTACAAAAAAGGTCAGCATCGGAACTGCCGCCAGTGCTTCTGCCGAGCCTGCTGTAATATTCAATCCTGCCAGTGCAGAACCGATCAGTGCCGCCGGAGCTGCATCCACGCCAAAGATAAACTGTGGGGATGTGGAAAACAATGCAAAGAGCAGAATCGGAAAAACGGAACCATACAAACCATATACTGCAGGTAAACCAGCGATCTGTGCATATCCCATGGAAATCGGAATGGACACCGCCATGATGATCAATCCTGCCAGAATATCCTTTCCCAGATTTTTCTTATTATAATTTCGCAAAGTATATGCAATCTTCATCGCAGCATTCTCTCCATTTCCAACAGGTTTCTGTTATTCAAGAATGCCCTCGGCATTCTTGCTGCGAGATGCACGTCATGCAATGCATGACATATTCTTCTGTGCATCTCTGCAAGTCTACACTAGTTCCATTTGCCTGCTCATCTGCCTGATCAGATCTATTCCATCCCAAATCAATGAAAAATCCAACGCATGTCCTGTTTTTACCACGCGATCCACGCCCAGGACACCTGAACGGATCAGATCCGCAGCCATCTGGCTTCTATCCATTCCCACACAGGTTAACGTCTGACATTTTCTTGTCAGTGCCGGATAAAGATTCTCCAGATTTTCTCCGCTACACTCCAGAAAAAAACCTCCCGGCACCGTATTATTCCAAACTTCCGGTGAAAGTACAGAAAGCCAGACCAGCACTGCAGTGTTGCCATAACTTTTAATCTGTACATTTTCACAAACAGCTACCATATACATGGCCTGTTCCAATTTCTGCACCGCAAGGTGTGCTCCAAGTTCATAATTACTTTGAATATAAGGAACTGCAGCCTTCCAGAATCGTTCATGTGCGCGCTGTACTTCTTCCTTTGTTCCCAGCCAATAAACCAGGGATGGAGATGAGCAGGCATTTTGATCATTTAAATATGTATCATTATAGAACGCCCGTACAATATTCGTCAAATCTTCTTTTTCCAAAATCTCCGCCGCTGAAAATACAGCTGCTGACCTGCGATCTGCAAACGCAAGTTCTGTTTTTCCAGGTTTCAATACAGATTTCTGAATTTTCTGAATGCTTTGGTCTCCGCCCCAGATCACCCGCACCTGACAAAGCTCTGAGAGTGCATCTGTGACTTCTTTTTCATGACCGTAACGAACGATCACAATTCTTTTTTTCCATTCCTGTTGCTGCTCCATCACCTGCCGGATGCAAGAAAGGATAATCTGCTCCTGCATGGTCTCTTTTTCCGGCATCCGCAAAACCACCGGATTTCCGGCCAGCAGAGATGCAGCCATACTGAAAGCAAACAATACCGGGACATTAGACGGAACAACGTGAAATGCGACGCCTCTTCCAATTACCTTTTTTCCATTCCACTGACAGGCGTATTGATCTCTGATATGTTGTAAATTCCCTTTTCTGCACCAAAAAGAAAATGCTGCCAGATCTGCTGCCTGCACACTATGATTTTCTTTCCGGATTGTCTGATACAAAGCATCCAGAAAGTTAATGCTTTCCTCTGAAAAGGGAGTATATGGTCTTTGCTCTGCAAGTTCATTCAAACTTGTAATATCGCCCAGTAAAAATTGAAGACCTTTTTGCCGGTTATTCTTCTGGAAAGTGTCAGAACATCCCCGGATCTGCGCGTGTTTTAATCTTCCGATCACTTCAAAATAAGCGCCCTTTCGTCCACATGGACAATCATCCACTCCCAGCAATCTACCCTCATCTTCCGTCAGAATACTGTGTCCCGGATAGCTTTTCGGAAGAGTCGACAGCACCTGAATGATTCCGCGCTCTCCTATATTGCAAAGTGAAAAATCAGAAGCCCGCCGAAAGAGAACGCCTGAATAATCAGAGGCATGCAAATGCCCACATTCACATTCCATAAAAATACTGCCCGCCTGCTCTGCCATACCATAGTAATCATGTACTTCTGCAATGCCGCAAACCCGGAGCAGTCCTGCTTTGTATTCCTCTTTTGAAACCGCCTGAGAAGCTAGCTTCTTCCAGCCGCCGCCATGTATTAGGATTCCCTTAGACAGGTCTTTTTTTAGCCCCAACTGCTCTAAGGCCAGCACCAGATACTTCCAGATGAGAAAAGTAAAGCCAAAGATCAAAAACGGCTCATTACCATATTTTTCCAGAAACTGATCCAGCGTTTCCAAATCCAATGACATATCTTCCTTTAATGCAAAGGTGCGGTATCTGCCAAACAGAGAAAATCCCCTGATTCCTGCTGCCCGCGCTGAAAACTGCTGCATCCCGGACAGAGCTGAAGGTGCATCAATCACCAGCATCGGAAGTCTTTTTTTTCCAAGGAAATCTGCACCAATCTTTGCCAGTGCTACCTGCTGACGTGTTCTGTTCTCTCCATCCAGCACTATTTTGGAAGCCATACTGCTCGTTCCGGAGGAAGTTATAACCTTATAGTCATCCTGTTCCGTCGACATGCTGCTCAATGTGAGTCGTTTAAATAATCCTGCTGGAAGAAAGGGAAGCTCACTGTAATGTGTTACTTTCTCCTCATCGAACTCATACGAGTCAAGCATTCTGGCATAAGCCGGACAATGCTTCCTGTGATAAATAGTCAATTCCTTTAGCTGCGCAGTGAGCTGCTCGTCTTTGTGTGCTTTTTCCAGACAATATATTTCATGTAATCTTTGTTCTTTCAAGTTTCTCCCCTCCTTCACCCTGTAATTTACTGTATTGCGTTTTCCCGGAAGCATTTTTCGGAATTTCTTCAATATAATACGCCTGCACTGCTCGGTTGCTTATATGCAGTCGATCTGCTAGAAATTCTGCAGCTGTCTGTGCACCTATCTGATCCGTTGTATAAATTTGCAGATGATCATCTGTTCCCACACAGACGAATTCACAATCAACTTCTTCATAGGCTTTCTGTAAAATATATTCACATTCATCCAGCCCGATACGGATTCCGAAAATCTTGAGAAACCGTTTCTTGCGACCGGCAATATAATAATACCCATCTTCATCGACTCTGGCGAGATCTCCGGTATGCAAAATCCCATTTCGTTCATCACCTTTTCTAAGATCTGTCCGGTTTTCTGCCATTCCCAGTGTTACATTTGCTCCCTCATAGACCAGTTCTCCGACTCCGGTTGTCTCATCCACATCTTCCAGATGAAAGGCTCCCCCCGGAATTGCAATGCCGATACTTCCGATTTTCTCCAGACACTGATCTGGCGGCAGATAGCTCATTCGTGCAGTTGCTTCTGTCTGCCCGTACATTACTACAAAATCGATTCCATGTTCCTTTGCCCAGATGCCAACCTTCTGCTGTAAGGCTTCTTTCAGTCTGCCTCCTGCCTGCGTCATATAGCGAAGATGCTGATACCATGGCTGTTCCCCAGCTTCTGCCTGTTTATCAAACAAATGCAGCCGCAAAAACAATTCATAGGTATATGGAACTCCCACCAGGCTTGTTCCTCCTGCTGATCTGAAATAATCCCAGAATTGTTGCTGTACCACACTTCTGGTAGTCAGAAGTACACATGCTCCCGCCAGAAAATGGCTGTTCAGCACAGACAAGCCATAGGTATATTGCATCGGCAGACAGGTGATTGCCCGTTCTGATTCTGTCAATTTCAGATATTCCACAATTGATGCTGCATTACTTTCCAGATTTTTTCTTGACAGACGCACCAGTTTCGGACTTCCTGTGCTTCCGGAAGTTGTCAGCAGCAAGGCCAGTTCCGGATGCAGTTCACACTTTGATGCTTTTGTGGCATACAAAGCATACTCTGCCATTTCGAATATGATCTCACTGCTTTTCTCTTCCTTTTTATTGATAGTTTCATCTTTTATTTTCTGCTTTTTCAAAAAACTGCAAGGTTCCCACACCGCTTTCTTTTTTTCCGGCATCCATACATATTCCGGCTGATACCGCTCATACATATCCTGAAGCACTGTTTCATCCAGATCTGCGTTCAATAACAGTGGCACCGCTCCTGCATTCAAACAACCAAGATATCCGATCACAGCTCCCTGTGAATTCTCACATAATAAAAAAACAAAGCTGCGCCGGCGGACTGCATGTCTGAATTCTGCAATCTGCTCACGCAGCTCACCGTATGTAATGCAAATGCCTGTATCCGTCTGCAATGCAGGGCGGTCTGCAGGTTTTAATTCCATATCAAAATACATTTTCATACCTTCTACTTTTTATGGTTTGTAACCATTATTTTATAATCACCGTACATTTTGTTAACATTTATCTAAAAAAGACTATAAGCGATATCGCTTATTTACTCATATCCACACCAAGTTTTTCCAGAATTTCAATTCCTTTGCTGTAAGTACTGAAAGAAGTAATATCCAGTGTCTCAAAGAACACGCCAAATGCTTCTTCCAGGTCTGCGACCATATCTACATGTCGCACAGATTCCCATTTTTTATATCTATTATATACAAGCACGTCATCGTTCAGATCCTCATCTGTTGCCTGTAAATTTCTTTTTATAATTTTGTTATATTTTTCAAGATTCGTCATCATCTTATCCTCATACGATTTTATTTTTTCCTGATGCTGCTTTCATGGCAAGGGTGATCATACCAACTGCCGTACGTCCTGCGTCTGTTTTGGCCGTCACTCTGCAGTCATACATACCGTTTCCTGCATCACAGATAAGCTGTGCACCCAGATACAACCGTTCTCCCGGATACACCGGATGGTAAAAACGCATCTGGCTTACCTGAAAAAACAACGGAAGTTTTCCTCTGTTCTGCTCCATAAGCAATAGCAGGATATCTGCAGTCTGTGCCATACTCTCCATAATATAAATCCCGGGCAAAACTGGTTTTTCCGGAAAATGACCCTGAAAAATCTGCCAGTCTGTCTGAATATCCACTTCTGCCTCAATCCTATCCGGCGGATACAACTTTGTCACTCGATCCACCAAAAGTAACGGATCTCTGTGTGGCAAAATTCTTTCTATTTCATCTTTTCCCATCATATTATGTTCTACCATATTCCATTCTACTCCGGCATACAGACATTTTTCTATTTCTTTGCTACTTTTCTCTGACGCATGATCTGTCGTGCCTGTGCGATCAGATCATCACTGACTCCGGTCATCAGCACTACATCCTTCAGTTCCGGAAAGGCTTCTTTTAACTCTGTACTGACCAGATTTTCCAACGTCAGTTCTGCGGAAGGACATCCGCTGCACTGCCCATGCATTCTCACATGAAGGATATCATCCTCCAGTTTTTCAATCTCGATATCGCCTCCATGCTGAGCCAGATTCGGGCGCACCCGCTCATCCAAAACCTGTTCTATTTTGCTGATTACTAATTCTCCCATAGCAGATTCTCCTCATAAATATACGCTAATACAACTATAAGATCGTTTACGAATGATTCCATACATTCTATCTGTTTTTTAATTATATACCTGCGTTCCCTTCTGTGCAAACAAAAAGCGAACGCAGGCATCTTTACTTTTTTTACTTTTGATCGCAGCTAAAAAGCCTACTCCTCGATATGGGCGATTGCTTTTGCAAGCTGTTTCTTAGCACCTAAGTTACCCTGACGTGCGATCATGATACGCTGTGCCTGCGGAGAACCTGCACCATGCATGGACTCTGTACGATATCCAACAGCTGCGGTACCAAGAGACAGGTTTTCGATAAGGCGAAGGATTCTCAGACGGTTTTCTGTGGTCACATCTGCAACACCTCTGAAATATTTATCAATATATTTGCCAAGTTTCTCATCACGGAAGTCTTTCTCGGATGGAGCTGTAACCATCAGACCTCCTGCAATATCTTCTGCCAGACGAACGATCTCATATGGGAAACGTGTTACATTCTGTTTACATACGTTTGCAAGAAGCAGATTAATGATGTATGCGCCAGACTCTGTCGCAGTTCCCTCTGTGGAACATGCAAGACCACAGCAGAACAGTGTCTCATTTAAATGTGTCATTTCAATCAGTTTGTCTTTTACTGCAGAAGCTTTTGCAACACCGTTGTATTCAGCTGCGACTGCTGCTGCACCAATCAGGACATCGCCCACACCAACTTTACATCCACCATAGGACTGGCGATGATAACCTGCGAAACGCTCTACCAGCATTCCTGCAAACTCTGCTTCGCCATTCATGAAGATACGGTCATTTGGTACGAATACATCTTCAAAAACAACCAGAGCCTCCACACCGCCAAATTCACAGTTTCCAACATCCATCTGGGATCCTTCCAGTTTTCTGGTATCACAGGACTGACGTCCGATAATCATAAAGATTCCGTCTGTGTCAACTGGTACTGCAAATGATACAGCGTAATCTTTGTCATCCGGTCCCATAGCAATGGTCGGCATAACGATAACTTCATGAGAGTTGCAGATACCGGTCTGATGCGCTTTTGCACCACGTACTACGATACCATCCGCACGACGCTCTACTACATGCAGATACATATCCGGATCTTCCTGTGCGTGAGGTGCTTTGGAACGGTCACCTTTTGGATCTGTCATAGCTCCGTCAACGGTTAAATCGTTTGTTGCACAGTAGTTCATAAATTTTTTGAAGTTCTCATGATAAGATGTGCCGTATTTTTTATCAATTTCATAAGTTGTGGAAAACTCTGCGTTAAACGCATCCATTCCTACACAACGCTGGAAACAGGCTGCCGTTTTCTGTCCACATAATCTCTGCATTTTTACTTTGTTTTTCAGATCTTCTGTGCTCTGATGGATATGTGTGAAACGGTTGATCTTCTCACCGGTAAACGGAGAAGTAACGACCATCAGATCCTGATACTGCGGATCCTGAGCCAGATCATACGTCATTCTTACAGAATTTAAAGATGGTCGAAGGATTGGGTTATCTACCGGATTTTCTACCTTTTCGCCGAACATGTAAATTTCCATGTTCATTTTTCTGATGCTCTCGATATACTGTTCTCCTGTCATAAGTGCCATTTTATCTTACCTCCATTTTTGCATTTTAATTTGCGTTTTTGCATCACGTTTTTGTTTATGGTGCAATTATACATCATAACATGTATTTTTGCAATTATGAGGTTTCACAAAATATCACTTAATTTTAAAAAAAGGACTGCCATTTGTGCTCATTTTCCTGTACAATGTGCACAAACAACAGTCTTTTTCGATGTAACAGCAGATATTCACGATCCACTTTCGTCATCTAATTCTTCTTCGTTCAACCGTTTTTCACTTATTTTCTCTTTTCGTTTTTCATAAGTCCAAGCTGCTCATATTTCTGTCTTTTTCGCACAAACGTAGAGCTGTCCATACCCAGACTTGTCGCTGCCTCACGGATATTTCCATATCTCTGGAAGGCATGTTCCAGATATCCGGCCTCAAATTTTGCAACCTCCATCTTCAAATCTGTCTGATCCGGATACACATTCGTTTCTTTATACTGCTCCACTTTTTCCACCTGATCATGTAAAAACAGGTCTTGCACGCGAATCACCTCACCGGCACTGACAATAGCTGCCCGCTGCACCAGATTCCGCAGTTCCTGAACATTTCCCGGCCAAGGATAGTCACTCAGACACTGGTAGCTTTCCCGGTCAAAATTTTTGTTCTGACCAGTCTTATGATTATACTGATTCAGGAAAAATTCAATCAACGGTATAATATCTTCCCTGCGTTCCCTCAGTGGAGGTACTTCCACTGAAAACAATGAAAAATGCTGCAGAAGCTGTCGGTTGATATTGGACATTTTCTCCAACTGTGGTATCGCATACCGGCTTCCTGCAATCATCCTGATATTTAATTTCTGCTGATAGCCTTCCTTCATTATGCAGCAGCCATCCCGAAGCAGCGACAGCAAATCTCCCTGGATATCTGCCGGCATATCCGCCAGTTCTTCAATATACAGCGTACCTCCATCCGCACTCTCAAGCAGACCGATCTGTGGCTCATGCTCTGCATTTCCCGGTTTTCCAAACAGATACGTCTCAAGGTCATCTTTTGGCACCGCAGAAAAATCCAGGCGCAGAAAAGCTGCTTCTGAACGATTGGAATGTGCATGGATATACTTTGCCATCCGGCATTTTCCGGAACCTTTTTCTCCCCAAAGTAATACCGGCATGTCAACCATAGCCATTTTTTCTGCAAACTCCAGCAACTTGCTGCTTGCTTCCGCAACGGCCACCAGTTCCACATCTCCGTCCAGTTCTCTGCGCATGCGCTCCAGTTCCTGCATATATTGACGGTTCTGCTGTTCCTTGCGCTGCAGTTCTTTGCGGATAGAATAAATTTCTGTAATCTCGCGAACCAATGTCACCACCATGACCAGATTCGTATGATCCTCCCCATCAAAAACGGGGGTACTTGTGATCACTGCACGTTTTCCGGTGCGGAAGATCTGTTCACTTGTCACCGGTTCCCCACTCTCCAGCACAGCAAGTGTACCACTCATTGAAATTACTCCTGCCTCCACCAGATCCTTCATATTTTTCCCAATCATTTCTGATTTTCTCAGACCACTGATCAGTTCATAACTATGATTCAGATATACGGTATTTGCCTCACAGTCTGTAATATAAATGCCGTCATGAAAATTATCCAATACGGCTTCCAGATAATCTTCCACATGAAAATTTCCGGATTTTTTTCCCTGTATACTCATAAATTTGCTCCTCACTCATTGCAAAAACGCATCATCTTCTCTTATAATACGAATTTCTTTGCAGTTTTGCAATATATAAAAAGCAATTCTTATGCTAACATCTTCTCAACTTCTTCTGTCATCGGACAGGTGTAAAGCGGACATTCGCAATCAGATATGCCACTTACACTGCAGGTATCTCTTTTACGTGTCCTGCAGACAAAACAATTACACGCTTAGGAGACACACACGAAAGAAAATTTGATGTATGGATTATCACTGTCACAAATGTTAACCTGATGGAAGCTGTCCATAACCAGACGCTTCACGAGAATGTGCAGTGATTCTGATAAGAATAACTGTCTACTGTGGCATATAGACTTCATAAGTCACTGTATTGTCCGCATTTAATGTATATACATTTAATCGTACGCTGTCAAGACTGTCCCCACTTTCAATGCCTGAAATTCTCTTTTCACCAATTTTCAAATTGTCTGTTGTAATCGTTCCCTTTCCACCTTCACTGTTTTCATAGGCAATTGTGTTATCTTCCTTTATCGGAAGTGTCTGCGTTTCTACCAGTTTTGCATGCGCAGTCAGAAATGCATCTGCATCCTCTGCCTGAATTGCCTCAGCAATAAAATCACTGATTTCCGGATTATCACTGATTGTCTCAGCAGCATCTTTGATACCTGTTTTATCCACTTCTTCTGTTTTAACCTTCTCTTGCATTTCCTTAATCCGTTTATTTGCTACTGTCGGATCTGCCTTTGCGGTATCCAGTGGAAGGTCAAACAGCGCATTTGTTCCATAGTAATCCCCCGTTTTCTGATATACACCCGTTTCTTTGTCCATTGTAAATGCCCGGCATTCATCTCCAAATGCGTCCACAACACCAATCTGTACACCCCGGTCCGAAAATATTTCCAGATCGTCACATTCTATCAGTTCATATAAAATACCATCTTTTTCAAACCAGCAAAGCCCTGTATCCAGCGTTCCGTTATTTGCTGTCTTCCAGTTCACACCGTTGATCAGCGGTGACACACAAAGGTTTTTATTCTCTATTTGCTGTCCATCTGTACGTGAAATTGCCAGTGCAGCATAAGTTTTTGTCTGTCTCAACTGATTTTGTACGGTGTCTGTCACATACGCAGATAAATCTGTTCCGGATACCAGTCCCAGCAAACGAATTTCATATCCATTACTGGTCTGCATTTCATTTACCGTCACCGCATCTTTGCTCTCAAATGCTTTTGTCAGCGCATTGGATGTCCCACTGATCTCTGTAGCCATCTGAGCCGGTGTCAGATAATGATATGCCGCAAATCCAGTCACACCACCTGCTGTGAGAATGCAGGCCGCCACTGCCGCTGCTGTTATTTTTTTCATTCCTTTTATACCGCAAATACTTTGTTTCTTCATTGACCATTTCTCCTTTGAACATGTTTCCAGAATTTGACGATTCAATTCCGGATTCGGTTCTGATTGAGGTTTCAACTGATCAAATAATAATGTATCCAATTTATCATGCATGGATATATACCTCCAATTCCTGACCTAATTTTTTTCTTGCCGCAGCAAGTCTGCTCTTTACGGTTCCCTGTGGAATTGAAAGAATTTTCGCAATCTGTTCCACGGACAATTCTTCCATATAATACAACATTACAACTATCTGATATTTTTCTGACAGTCTGCTAACTGCCCTTTCCACTTCCTGCTTCCGCTCTTTCTGCAGGCAAATTGTCAGTGAATCCTCTGCCATATCTCCACCACCAGTCCCTGCCTCTTCCACAAGCTGCTCTGTGGGAGCAATCCTGCTGCGCCAGGCAATCTTGCGTTTCTGATTTTTCCAGATGCGTATCACAACAGATAAAATATAGTTTTTGACCGTTGCACTGTTTTCAATTTTTTCCGTATTGCGTGTAATTGTAAGCCAGGTTTCCTGATACAGTTCCTCTGCCCTGTCCTGGTCCTTTGTCAGATATACGCAAAAAGAATATATTTCTGTTCCGTAGTGAGCAATTACCTGCTCCAGTTGTTGAATCGTCATTGTTACAATTTCTTTCTGTTTTTGTTTCCGTGTACACGTTCGAAGAGACGTTTTTGTTTTGTCCTTCACTTATACATTGTAATAACTTTCTCTACGGTTCACTTCTTTTTAGGCTTGTGTGCATGCGTAGCACGCGGTGTTGTAGTGTAAATGGAACAAAGATGGAGAAACATTGGAATTTTTCCATCTTGTTCCTTACACAGACAAACATGAATTGGCAGGTAAGAATTCTCCTTCCATGCGTTTCGTAAACAGAATATCATGATTCACCAGCCGGTAAAAATCCCGTTTCATCTCCTCAAAGGTCTGATCTCCCATTCCCATGATCCACATCATTTTTGTAATGGTTGCTTCCAGTGTCATATCATAAGCTTCCAAAATTTTGAAATCCAGTTTCACCTTTTTACCTACCTCATACACAGTCATATTACTGCCTTCATTGGCCACCTGCGTCGTCATGACAAGGATTTTCCCCTTATCTTTCCATTTATTCATCTGCGCATAAAACTCATCCAGCAGTGACTCCGGAATTCCACCCACACCAAAACTTTCCACCACCAGGCAGTCGTACCTTTCAAACAGATACGGAAGAATATCCGGCTGCATGCCTGGAATCAGCTTCAACACATAGACGCTGTTTTTCATCTCATAGTAGAACCGTACCGGTCCGGTATATGGCATTTCTGTGATATAGCGCACGAGCATACCATCCTGGATCACCGCCTGATATGGAAAATTAATACTGCAAAATGCATTGTAGCTTTTTGCACGCTCTTTTCTGGCTCTTGTTCCGACAATGACTTTTCCGTCAAACACAATGTTGACATCCTGCGAATCGTTATCAGATGCATAGATGAAACTGTCCAGCAAGTTTGTTTTTGCATCTGTCACATCCATCTCAATCGGCTTTTGTGCTCCGGTAATAACAATTGGTTTTCTGGAATTCTGGATCATATAAGACAGCGCAGCTGCTGTGTACGCCAGCGTATCCGTACCATGACAGATGACAAATCCGTCATACTTGTCATAATTTTCCTGCACGGTCTTTGCCAGCAGTTTCCAGTGCTCCGGTGTCACATTCGTGCTGTCCAGATTGCACACTTGCAGGGAATCTACCTCACAGATTTTGCTGACTGCCGGAATATAATTTAAAATATCTTCTGTGGAAAGGCCAGGCGCCAGTCCGTATTCTGTCTGCTTGGAGGCAATGGTGCCTCCGGTTCCTATCATCAATATATTTTTCATCGTTGTTCCTTTTACTTCTCTTATTATGTATTTTCTTCTAATTTATCCCATTATAAATCACACGTCATTATCGTATTCATCCGTAATGAAGCAAATCTGCTGCTACAGATTTTTTATAAAATCATTCTGACAACAGCTGACTGATCCTTTCACAGGCTGCCGGTATCTTTTCCAAATCTACGCTGGAATAATTAATGATAAAATAATGCTCCCGGCTATTTTCTGCTGTCAGGAAGTATTCTGACAACGGACGCATTTTTATTCCCTGCTGCTTCAACTGTTCCGAAAGGCACTGATCTGACAATTCGGTCTGCAAATGCAGCAGAAAATGTAATCCTGAATCATTTTCAATAATCTGGCATTTTTCCTTCAGGGAGCTTTGCTCGATTGCCTCAATCAGCCTTTTTCGCTGCCTGCTGTAAAAAAGCCGCATCCGGTTGATATGCTTTTCAAAATACCCCTGATCTATAAAGGCTGCCAGCGTATACTGCTCAAAATTTGACACCGTACAGGAATAAAAAGAAAGCTGCCTGTAAAATTGATTCGCCAGATGCACCGGCAGGATCATATAACTGATACGGATCGTCGGGGTCAATGATTTAGAAAACGTATTCATATATATTACTTTTTCACAGGCATCCATACTGAATAACGTTGGCAAAGGCTTCCCATTTGGACGGAATTCACTGTCATAATCATCCTCTATGATATAACGCCCGTTTTTTTCATTGGCCCAGGCCAATACTTCATACCTTCGGTGCGCGGGCATGGTAATCCCGGTGGGAAAATGATGACCCGGGCTGATATGTGCAATGTCAGCTCCTGATTTTCGCAGCCCTTCTACAGTAATGCCATCCTCATCCATATCTGCATAGCGACAAATGATCTGATGCTGCTGATAAATCTGTACCAGTTTTTTATATCCCGGATTTTCAATACAATATTCCCTGTCATTTCCAAGCAGCTGCACCAGCATACCATACAAATACTCGGTTCCGGCTCCCATAACGATCTGATTTGCATCCACCAACATCCCCCGGAAAGACTTCAGATACTCTGCAATGGCTTTTCTCAACTCATAAATTCCGCCTGTGGGAGAAACTTTCATCAGCTCCCTGCTGCGAGTGGACATTGCTTCCCTCAGTAGTTTCGCCCAGACAGAAAACGGAAAACGTTCCGAATCTACCTTATTTCCAGACAGATCAATGTCATATCTCACCGGTTCCGCCGGCACATGAATGTCCAGTGAAATATGACTTTCCTTCGGAATCCGGTTCATCCCTTCGATATCCGACACATAATACCCCTTCTTTGGAATGGTATAGATATAGCCTTCACTGATCAACTGGTCATAAGCATTCTGGATCGTTATGGTACTAATGCCATTGTGCGTCGCAAAGGTCCGCTTGGATGGCAGTTTCTCCCCCGGCTGTAAAACCCCCGTTATAATATCGTGTTTCATACATTGATACACCTGCTCATAAAGCGGTACATCATTATGTTCAAAGACATACGTCAGCATAGCTTCTCCTCCTGTCTGACATCTGTTTTTTAATCAGTTTGATTATTTTTTTATAACCAGTTCCATTATATAATAGGCATCAGCAAATAGCAATCACAACGATCACAGACTGTACGGATTGCAGAAATAAAAAACTATTTAAAATGTATGGAGGATTTACAAATGGACAAAAAACAGTATGAATTAAACAAAGGACTTGCACAGATGTTAAAAGGCGGTGTCATCATGGATGTTACCACACCGGAGCAGGCAAAGATCGCAGAAGCAGCCGGTGCCTGCGCTGTCATGGCTCTGGAGCGTATCCCGGCAGATATCCGCGCAGCCGGTGGTGTTTCCCGTATGAGTGACCCGAAAATGATCAAAGGGATCCAGGAAGCTGTCAGCATTCCGGTCATGGCGAAATGCCGTATCGGGCATTTCGTAGAGGCACAGCTGCTGCAGGCTATCGAGATTGATTACATTGATGAATCCGAAGTTCTGTCTCCTGCAGATGATGTATATCATATTGATAAGACACAGTTCCAGGTTCCTTTCGTCTGTGGCGCGAGAGATCTCGGGGAAGCACTCCGCCGCATTAATGAAGGTGCCTCCATGATCCGTACCAAAGGCGAGCCTGGTACAGGTGACGTCGTTCAGGCTGTCCGCCACATGCGGAAAATGAATGCTGATATCCGTCGCATCACTTCCATGCGCACAGATGAACTTTTCGAGGAAGCAAAACAGCTCCAGGTTCCATATGAACTGGTACTGTATGTACACGAAAACGGCAAACTTCCGGTCGTAAACTTTGCAGCCGGCGGCGTGGCAACTCCGGCTGATGCAGCTCTGATGATGCAGCTTGGTGCAGAAGGTGTCTTTGTCGGCTCCGGAATCTTCAAATCCGGCAATCCGGCAAAGCGTGCATCTGCGATCGTTCAGGCTGTTACTAACTACACCGATGCAAAACTGATCGCAGAACTGTCCGAAGATCTCGGCGAAGCAATGGTTGGCATTAATCCGAGCGAAATTCAGATCATTATGGAAGAACGGGGTAAATAGAAATGACCATCGGCGTACTTGCCGTTCAGGGAGCATTCATCGAACATGAACACATGTTAGAAAACCTTGATATTCCCTGTATCGAAATAAGAAAAAAAGAAGATTTGTCCAATATTGACGGTATCATTCTCCCTGGCGGCGAAAGCACCGTTCAGGGACAGTTGCTGGATAAATTAAATATGAAAGAAACACTAAAAACTATGATTTCTGATGGTCTTCCGGTATTGGCTACCTGCGCAGGTCTGATCCTGCTGGCGGAACATATTGGTGAAAAAGAAGCGCCGCATCTCGGAACTATGCCGGTCACGGTCAGACGGAATGCCTACGGCAGGCAGCTTTCCAGTTTTATGACGACTGCCGCTATCAAAGAAATCGGGGATTATCCGATGGTATTTATCCGTGCACCATATATTACAGAAATTGCTGAAAATGCATTCTCTGATTCCTTTTCAGCTCCTGACCATGCTGATGACACGGTTGCATCGAATAAAGATACCATTGTTCCAATGGAAGGTGTAAAAATTCTGTCTGAGATTGACGGACACATTGTAGCTGCCCAGTACCAAAATCAGATTGGACTGGCCTTTCATCCGGAAATGACGGATGATACCAGAATTCATCAGTATTTTATTAATCTGGTGAACTCTTATCTTTCCAAAACAAAATCCGCATAATGCAGGAGTATATACCAAATGTGCTCTATAGGTGGTGAACAACAAGAGTGTAGACTTGCAAAGATGCACAGAAGAATATGTCATACATTTCATGACGTGCATCTCGCAGCAAGAATGCCGAGGGCATTCTTGAACAGGGAAGGAATAAATGTTTCTTCCCTGCTTTTTTCATTCTGTGTTATAATGTAGTAGAAATGCCAGAGACATTTCCCGATTTCAGTCACATCTCATTTCTGAGTATCGTGTACTAATACCACTATGAGGGGGAAACAAAAATGTTTACAAAAGAAGACAATCAGATATTAGATCGAATTTTAAATGCACGCAAAACATGCCGCGCATTTTCAGGGGAAATCCCGACAGATGAGGAAATCAAAGAAGTTATTCAGGCCGGCTGCATTGCTCCTTTTGCTTCTATCGATTCAAAAGCAGTTGTACCATTCCGTCATTTCTTCGTTATCAAAAAAGATGATCCCAGATTGGATCTGATCGACACACTTATCAGGGAGCAGAGCAAACTGGATCTTGAACAACGCATCAAAGAAGAAGAAACAGACACTTTTTTAAAAGAAAATGGCGCAGGTGTTCATAAATTATGGCAGCATGTTGCTGAATGTGGCGAAAGCACCTTTCCTAATCCACCATGTTTCATCATCGCTGCAGAATGGCGCGGTGCCAGACGTGCAGAACGGCAGAGCCTGGCTCACATGATGCAGAATATGTGGATCAAAGCTACTGCATTGAATCTGGATTTTCAGATTATCTCTGTCACAGAAAATATGGTAGATAACCAGGCTTTTTGCGATATGCTTGGTCTTCCGACCGGAAAATATGGCTTCCTGTCCTGTGTACTCGGACATGCCAAAAATGAAGCTACCGCTCAACATCCAAGAGCAACTACTGAAATCCACTGGCTGTAAAATGTAAGACTGATCGATTTTAAATTTCTTTTCGTGCGAGTGCACATCGTTGGCACAAAGTGCTTTTGTTTGATAGGAAATTCAATCTGATTTCCTATCAAACAAGAATTTCAATATTTTTAGTACTCTCTGCCTTTCTGACTTGTTTTTCATCAGATACCAGCTACCGAATCTATTGGTAATGACATAACAATTCCCTGCGCTTCGCTGTGCATGCCACATTTTTCTCCAATACATTTCATAAGATTTACCTTGTTTGATGACTCAACCAAAATTAAAACAATCTCTTTTTCATCCTGAACGCTGAGTCCCCAAAAACTGGTTGCTTCTTTGTTTCCTATACGCCGGCTACGAATTACGGTGCCGCCTTTTACGCCTTCCGCACGCACCACTTCCATAACCTCCTCGCTGAAACCTCTGTTTACAATTGCTGCAACAAGTGTATATTTTGTTTCTGACATACCATTTTCTTCCTTTCCTGCTATATTCAGCAATTCTTTTCCTGTATTTCGGGCAAGAATGCGTAAAATCAGATTATTGGCTCCATTTAATGGTACCGTAAATGCAATACCACTGTTTGCTCTGTTTAATTGTAATTCGGAATTCAACTTATTTATGAGAATTTCTGATAAATTTTTCGGAATCATACTTATGAGAACACTTTTGTCAATGTTTCCAAGTCCAAGCAGATCCATAATCTCACTTGTAGCTGTTCCCTCTGCATGAAAGCGATATTGCAATGGCAATGCTCCCTTTCGAAACATTTCCGCAGCCTGGTCAGCAAGCTTTGGTGTGGCGATCAATACTAATAACTGAAAAGATACTTTTTTCTCTTTTTCCATTTTTACTCACCCTCCTCAAGATCAATGATCATATCACAATCATCGGCTATGACTGCCCTCTCTGTCTGAGTTCTCTTTGCTGTCTTTCGCTTATAAACAAGACCCATAAGCTGTATAGCAATCAATGGTGTTAATGCAACAAGTGCTACAACGCCAAATGCATCGGTCATCAGGTTTCCTCCGAGAGCCTCACATACCCCAATACTAAGAGGCAACAGGAAAGTTGATGTCATTGGACCGCTGGCAACACCACCCGAATCAAATCCAATACCGATAAAGATATCCGGAACAATGCGGGACAATATGAGCGCAATAAAATATCCCGGAATCACAAACCAATGAATAGAAACCCCTGTAAGGACACGAAGCATTGCCAGCGCAACGCTGGCAGCTACACCAATTGACATGCAGCGATCCATCATTTTTACCGAAATTGCACCATCCGTAACTGTCTCTACCTGATGGTTCAGCACTTGAATTGCCGGTTCTGCTTTTACGATATAATAACCGATCAGCGCTCCAATAGGAAGCAGGATCCAATTAAAAGACAATCCCGCCAGTTTCTTCCCAAGATAAGCTCCAACCGGTGCAAAACCAACATTTGCACCGCAAAGAAACAGAACCAGGCCAATATATGTATATAGAAAACCAATCAAAATGCGTTGGATCTGCCTCTTATGATACCTTCCGGTAAGCATTTGGAATATAAAAAATACTACAATAATCGGCAGCAGTGCTACCAGGACTTCACGGGCATATAATGGTAATCCCTGTGCAAATACGCGGGCAACATCCTGTGTTGTGACAACCGTTTCCACATCTTCAAGAACATACGCTGCCTGAGTAGGTTTATAGAAACAGCCCAGGATTAAAACAGCCAATATCGGACCTATACTAGAAAGTGCGACCAGTCCGAAACTATCATCTGCTGAATTCTTATCACTTCGCACAGAGGCAAGTCCCACGCCAACTGCCATAATGAAAGGTACTGTCATAGGTCCTGTTGTAACACCACCAGAATCAAAAGCCACCGCTAAAAACTCTTTCGGCACAAAGAATGATGTAAGAATCAGAGCCGTATAACAAATAATCAATAACACAGACAAACTGATTTTATATCGGATACGAACAAGCGCAAGCGCAAGAAACAAACCAACTCCAAGTGCCACGGTTATAATCAGTACCATATTAGGGACAGAGGGAACCTGATTAGCAAGAATCTGCAGATCCGGCTCAGATATTGTAATGATGACTCCCATAATAAAACCGGTCAGTAAAACAGTAATGAGTTTTTTCAATTTGGAAATCTGTACACCTACACCTTCGCCAATCGGTGTCATGGACATCTCTGCACCGAGCTGAAAGAATCCCATTCCAACAATCAGCATCATTGCACCGGTAAGGAACATAACGATACTGCCAAGCTCCATAGGAATCAGAAAAATGCTGATCATTAAAACAATACCAGTAATTGGAAGAACTGCTGAAAGTGATTCTCTGATTTTCTCTTTTAATTTTAAATTCAAATTGTGCCCTCCTTCTAAATGTCATAATATGGAATATTTGCTCTCAATTCTCCTTTTTCCATCCGATCTGTGTCACATTCATAAAAAAGTTCTAGTTACTCTCGTTGTCACAATCCACCCCCAATACCTTTCTGCCATTATATATATCGGATCTTTAAACCGAACTCCTTTTAATATTCTGCCGTCCTTTTGTTCTTCCTCATAGATAAACACATCCGACAGGAAACTCTCCCAAAATGTCTTCTTTTCCAGATCTGTAAATTTATCATCTGCTGCATGATGCTGTAGCAAGGGATTTTTCCCTTGAACCCTTTGTTTATTATATGTGGTGGCTCTTTTTGCCCCTATTTTATCACTTTGGTGGTGCTTTTCGCCCCCAAATAGTGATAGTGGGGACACTTTCTGCCCCCACTCAGGAAATATTGCTAAAATACAGTTTAGATTTACCATACATACAAACTGAAAGTTATCTATTTCTCCTCTTCGTTAAGACCTAGTTCATTACATATTACTTGCTATCCCTGATACCTTATTCTTTCAACCAGCGTTTCCTTTTTCAGATTACTGCTTAAAACGCAGGAAAGT
>CAKRKO010000039.1 GCA_934358495.1 uncultured Eubacterium sp.
TCGAACCTGTGACCCTCTGCTTGTAAGGCAGATGCTCTCCCAGCTGAGCTAAGATCCCATTTTGTTGACCGGTGAACTGTTCCGTTCCCTGCCGACTTCGTTAGTATACACCCATACCAAGTAGAAAGTCAACATGTTTTTCTCCGTTTTTTTGAAGTTCGACATTTTATTTGTATTATATGTATTTTTCACACATTTCAAGCAATTTGAACGCAAAATAAGGATTCCCCCGCTTCAAGTGCGTAAAGCACTAAGTAAGGTGGATGGAATGCTTATGTTAGTTAGAGGTAACGTCCCTGACAGATTGCACCTATTAGTTTAGTTTTAACAACCAGAATGTAGTACGGTTCTCAGAACTGTCCTCGATATTTTCTGCGATCATTTCCAGCTCCCACAGTTTTCCTGCACGGGCGCTGCAGATAGCTGCTGTCGTCTCCGGTAATCTTCCTTTTGCCAGCATTTCTGCTCCAATTGCAGTATCTTCAATCTCACGTTCTGTCAGATTCGAGAATTTCGCCTTACGTGTATTGACGGTCTGACGCAACGCCTGCGGATGGGATGCCACCTCTTTTAAGGAAGCTGTATCTACTCCCGGCTTTTTAAACATACAGTGATGAATCGGAAGTACATATTCACCGATTTTTTCATAGGAAATATTTTCAAAAGTATGTACAAACTCGCCCACTGGACCTGCTGTGGAATTTTCCACACCAAGTACGCCATACTGAATTTCACCTTTCTGCATTGCATCCAGAATGTTTTTCGCACATACCAGCGGCACCAACTCTGCCTCTGTCATGCCAGCCTCTGCAAGCAACTCATTTGCTGCCACTTCTGAAAAACTCCCCGGAATACCCATATAACCGATTTTATCCATTTTTACAATCCTCATTTTCTCATATTTTACAGACAATTTATTAACATACCAATTGCATGTTTTTTGGCAGATGCCTATCATACACCTATACTATGCATGCTATAATTCTTCCTCATACGGACTATTATCTCCACAGCAAATACATCTTTTTTGCCTATACTTCTTTTTATTATAGCGTTTTCTGCAAAAAAATCCAGATAATTCTCTCTTTCCGATTGTTATTATTCTGGAATTGGGGTAAAATAGAGGAAAATACGCTTTTACACATTAAAAAGCTAAACTAACATACTTTCCCGTATTTTGGAGGAATTACATTTATGGAATTTAACAGACTGATCAGCAACGTGGAACCATCAAAATCCGTCACTTTGCTTTCAAAAACAAAAGAATTACAGAAAACTGATCCTGAGATATTAAATCTGACCGGAGGTGAGCCGGATTTTCCGACCCCGAAAGCTATCTGCGACACCGTTGTGGCTGAGCTTGCCGCCGGACATACACACTACTCTGACAGCCGCGGAGACGCTGAACTTCGTGCCCGCATTGCCCGCAAACTGCTGGAAGAAAATAATGCACCATTTCAGCCAGAGAATATTCTGATCACTCCCGGGGCAAAATATGCTGTGTACCTAACGATCCGTGCCCTGCTCAATCCAGGGGATGAAGCGATCTGGCTCACACCTGGCTGGGTATCCTATCCCTCCATCGTGGAAGCCAGTGGCGGAAAACCCGTTGCTGTTCACTTAAAATACGAAGAAAACTACCGCATCACTGAAGAGGCTCTGGAAGCAGCAGTATCTGATAAAACAAAACTTCTGATCATCAACTATCCGAACAATCCAACCGGACAGATACTGACAGAAAATGATATTCAGGCGCTCACCGCCTTTTTGCGTAAACATCCTGATATTTATGTTTTATCTGATGAAATATATGAAAAAATCGTTTACGACCAGAATAAGATTATCAGTCTGGCTTCCATTCCGGAATTTTTTGAACGTGTTGTCATTGTCAACGGATTTTCCAAATGCAGTGCCATGACCGGATGGCGTCTTGGCTATCTTGCCTGCAACCCGGCACTTTATCAGGTAGTGTTGAAATTGTTCCAGCACTCCATCAGCTGCACTAGTGGATTTTTGCAGCGTGGTGCTCTGACCGCTCTTGACTGCGTGGAAGAAACCGAACAGATGCGTCAGGCATATGAAAAACGCAAAAATCTTCTGGTTGAAGGAATCCGTAAGATTCCGGATGTGGAACTTCTGACACCTGCCGGAGCTTTTTATGCATGGGTTAAATTTGACACTGATATGGACAGCGAAACTCTTTGCAATGACCTGCTGGATAAGGCAAAAATTGCCGGTGTCCCGGGTATCGCCTACGGAGAGGAAAACTGCGTCTGCATTCGTTTCTCCTTTGCAGCTTCAGAAGATGTGTTAAGAACAATGCTGGAGCGGTTAAAAATTTATCAGCAAAGCCATACTAAAAATAAGATGTAACCGCATTGCTGACAAAACATTTTTAACAAATTTAAAACTTATCATAAAATAATAAAAAGATTACAATTCTCACTTTTATATAAAATCAAAACTGTAATCTTGAAAAAAAGAACCTTTCTCATAAAATACATAATCGCGTATGGGTCTTACTTTATGCCCTGACAACTTTGTTACTTTATGAAATGAAGGTTCTTTTTATGTACACTTATTTTTTCACTTATCAGGATGCTTTACCTGAAAAATATGGTTTTCCGATTTTTGGCAAAATTCATATCATCTGGCTAGCCTGCATTGCCTTTGGTATTTTTCTTCTGTGCAGAATGTACCTGCGCCTTACGAAAACCAAACAACTGCAAATGTTAAATACCACTGTACTTCTGGCTTTATGCTGCACCTTTACGCAGGATGCTATTTTGACTCTTACCGGACACATGAACGCCAGAATGCTGCCATTCCACCTCTGTGATCTTGCAGGATTTTTTTATCTGTTTTTACAAATGCGAGCATTGCGAACCAGACACTGGCCTTCCCTTTCAGAAATTACACTGTGCCTTTTTATGCCCGGTGCCGTCCTTGGCATTTTCTTTCCGGTGTGGAGTGTGTACCCGGCTTTTCATTATATGACAATTCATGGATTTGTATATCATGCACTGATCATTCTTTATCCATGGCTGCTCTTCGTCAGTGGAAGCATTCGCCCAAAAACACGTCACATCTGGCAACCGGTACTGCTGCTTTGCTGTATCGTTCCGCCCATTTATCTTTTTAATAAAAAATTGGGCAGTAATTATATGTTTATCAATGAACCACCGAAAAATACTCCTCTGGAATTTCTTGCAGATCAGATGGGAAATCCCGGATACTTGCTTGGGTATGCCATTTTTATCTTTCTTCTGATGCTGACACTGTATCAGATTTTCGAAAAACTTACAGAACTGTCAAAAATATAGGCTTATAGAAATACCTCAAATTTGCTGTTCCATAAAATCCTCCACTTATATAGTCGAAACAATCATTGCATCAAATATCTGCCCATATTATTTATCTATTTATCTTTTCCTCTTTCGCAGACAATTTTACCATATAATGCTGCCAGAACCTGTTGAAACAGTGTTCCGATCATGACAGGGAACAGCACTTCTCCCGGAAATGACGTTGCCGCAATGACCGCTCCTGCACTGATATTTCGCATACCTGCTCCATACATCATGGAAATCTGTGTTTCCCGATCCTGATGCATCACCCGAGCAATAAACAGTCCGATGGCATATCCCCCTGCTGCCAGCAACAGAATCACGCCTGCCACTTTCACTCGTTCCAGATCCATATGGCGGATATAAGGTGCCACACCGGAAGAATTGGAAGCCACCACAAAGATCAATGCCATCTTGGAAAATGGTGCCAGTTTTGTCGGCAGCACTTTCTGTGCTTTTCCTTTGCTGCATTGATTTAATGTCATCGCCAGAACCGCTGGAAGTGCTACCATAAAAATAAGCTGACGCATCATCTGTGTTACATCAATCTGCACCCTTGAACCAACCATTATATGCAACGTCGCTGGAATAAGAAACGGTGCCAGAACGGTGTCAATGACTACAAGAGCCAGCGACATAGCATTATTACCGCTGTAAATCGTTACCCACATCAAACTGACCACCGCCGTTGGAACCGCAAACTCCAAGACAATTCCAGTGATCAGATTACTGTTGTCCGGGAAAATTAGATTTCCAAGACCGCAAGCCACTCCCGGAATCACCAAATGTAATAACACCATAACGATCAGCAGCGCCCAGGGCATTTTAAACACGTTAGCCACATCCCGGAACTGGGATTTTAAAGCTCCGGTAAACGTAATAAACGCAAATACAAACGGCACAAAAGGCACACCATGTTTTGCAATTTGCGGAAACAACACGCCAAACACCAGACACGCCGGAGTGACAAGCGCCATCCATTTTTCAATAAACTTGTTAAATTGATTTAATATCTGCATACCTCATACTTCCATTCTATTACTTATATATCTTCTCGAAACGCTCCCATAAAAATGGTTTTTCCAATTTCATATCATTTCTACTGTTTTTCTTACCACCGCAAGTATACCGTTCTTTCAATAGAAAAGCAAACGTGCGATGCAGAAATTTTCATTCCACATCGCACATTCTATATTTCTTGTAGTTTCACTTATCATATAACAAATAATTTTCAGATATTCCAGGTGGAGTATCTGCTTTTC
Source organism: uncultured Eubacterium sp. (assembly GCA_934358495.1). Classification (GTDB taxonomy): domain Bacteria; phylum Bacillota; class Clostridia; order Lachnospirales; family Lachnospiraceae; genus Eubacterium_I. The sequence continues at coordinate 4,610 of CAKRKO010000039.1, forward strand.
ATCTATTGCATCTTTAACGTCGCATCAATGTTAAAATACCGCCGAAAAATCCATACCCAAGTGTAATCCATCCACAGACCAACACCAGAAATGTCAGATGACTCATTCCCGGAATCGTAACAAACAGATTCAAAATCATCACTGCTGCCAGTGAGATTGCAGCTACAACTACCGTACGTAAAAGCAGATATAAATATTTACCTGAAATTGCTGTATGTTTTCCTGTTCTATTTGAATATGCATAAATCTTTTCCATCATGTCATGCCCTCTTTCTCAATATCAAAAACGCTTTTCTTTTGATATTGGAATCGTAGCATGCCATCGTAAAAATCAAAGCACATTACTGTAAATTGTAGGTAAAAATTTTATTATCTTACAGCACAGTGTATTTTAAAATATTATAAATTCCTACACCGGTAATACCAAGAAGCAAAATTTTAAACATTAATTCCACCCCCTGATTATTCATCCGTTTTGACAGAATCGCACCGACTATGGCTCCGCCAATTCCTCCGCAAATCATTGCGATCAGCTGCAGCCAGTTAAAGTTCGGAACAGAATGCGTTGCCAGTGCACTGATAAGACTGGAGACCTGTGAAAACACAATGATGTACAGCGAATTTTTTGCAGATTCCTTTGCATCCATAGAAAAAAAGAAAAACAGAACTGCCACATTAGCTGGTCCGCCTCCGATTCCAAGGAAAGAAGACATCAGTCCCAGCGATGCTCCAATTGCAAGAATTGCTACTGCATTCGTCACATGTCTGGATGGAATACTGTTCTTTTTGCAAACATACACAAACACACAAAATGTAATACAAGTCAAACATACTGCCTGAATACCACCAAGCACTTCTTCATTCTGAAATTCACTTCGCGCCAAGTCAAACAATGCCTGTCCGATCAAGCCTCCAGCAACTGCGCCTGCGGCAAGCAGTGTACTTGAGCGAAACTGCAGTTTAATCCCATTATTTCGATTCCGAATCAATGAAAAACAGGCCATTCCCAAAACGGTGCATCCGGAGCAGAAACTGACGGTAGCTACCGGAAGAAGCCCGAGCATATCTACCACCGGTTTGATAATAACGCCTCCACCAGCACCAACTACTGCACCAATACTGGATGCAAAAAAAGCTACTAAAAATAATATAATCGCTAACATTTTTCTCCCTCTTTCTACTACTCTTTTACTGATAAAAAAATGTTAGCATTTTCTCATTTTTCCTTTCGTATTTTAAAATACACTTTCCCCAAAAAGCTTTCTTCTCTTAAAGTCAAAAGAAAATGCCACAGATTTTGCGGCATTTTCTTTTGATTGATTTATGGTTATTGTAATAAGATGCTTTCTTCTGTCATCCCGCACGAAACACGTAATATGATGTATTGATTATAATTTCATATCAATACGTACTTCCTTGTTGTTCACCCACCAGTCAATTTCTTCCCAACAGTCAAGTCCTGCATAATTTTTCTGCGGTTCACCCGGTGTGGAACGTCCGTTTCGTATATATTTGATCAGTTTTAATCTCAGTCTCTCTGCGATTTCCGGGAAACGCTCATACAGATTATATCGTTCTCCCACATCACCGATCATATTGTAAAGTTGGAATTTCGGCAATGCTTTCAGATCCGTATGATTCATTGCATCTGTCGGGCCACCGGATCCCGGGCAAAGTTCTAATTTCCACGGGCCTTCTCTCAGAGATAAAGAACCATTCAGAGAAGACATTACGATATCTTCACGTACCTGTTTGTCTTCGCCTTTCCACAGACAATAATGAGAAACAGAATCCTCTCCGGCATTATCCGGGATTTCAAGATTAAAGCACTCAGCCCAAGTTGCCATAATGTCTGAAAGTGAAACCATGTGATCTGATTCTATTCCTTCCGGAATTACTCCTGGATATTTTACGATATACGGAATACGATGACCACCTTCCCAGATATCGCCTTTGCATCCACGATAAATATAGCTTGGATTATGTCCTTTTGCAATCAATGCATCATAATCAACGTTGGAACCACATCCATTATCACTTGCAAAAATAAACATTGTATTATCTGCAATTCCTTTTTCTTCCAGTTTATCCATAATCTCACCAACCATGGCATCTGTCTGAAGGACAAAATCACCATAAGGTCCGATTCCTGACTTTCCTTCAAACTCCTCACTTGGAAGCAGCGGAACATGAACTGCCGGTGTCGGATAATACAGGAAAAACGGATCATCCGTCTCGCTAAACTTATCCAACTGCTCCATTACCTTTTTCTGGCAGGTTGGAACTACATCTCTTACATTAAATCCGCTGACGGTTGGTCCAGGCAGCCAGGTCTGATTGTATGCGCAGTTGAATAATACATCCGGTTTTACACCGGTTATCGTGTCTGGAATAGCTGTCGCATGATCATTTTCCAGATATACATATGGAGGCTGGCTCAGTGAAGCCATCAGTCCAAAGAAATAATCAAACCCAAATTCATTTGGTCCCATTTTATATGGTTTCGAGTAATCTACATCATATGGTCCTTCCCCTGTATGAACCCACTGCATACCAAGATGCCATTTTCCGATACAAGCTGTCTGATAACCCTGATTCTTCAACATGGAAGCAAGTGTCATGCGTCCTTCTTCAATCATATTATCTTCTGATTTTACGTATACCAGTTTTTTCAGACAGGAACGCCAGTTATAACGTCCGGTCAACAGACCATAGCGGGATGGTGTGCACAATGCGCTTGTTGCATGTGCATCTGTGAATTTAATTCCCCCACTTGCCAGACGGTCGATATTTTTTGTATGAATCTGGGAATTTTTATTGTAACAGGATACATCTCCGATTCCCAGATCATCAATAAACATTAAAATAATATTTGGTTTCTTTGTCATTTTACGTTCCTCTCTACTATTTCAGTCTCACTTTTTATAAAATTCCTATCAGATGCCAGTATGGAACCATCACTGCCATAAGGAAGACAATATTTAAAATCGTTACAAGACCAAATGCTTTTACAAACTGTTTCAGATTAATCACTCCATAAGAAAACATCAGCATTGGCATTGCGATCTCATACGGTAATACACAGGTATTGGTTGCGCCCTGCATGAACATGTAAAATACCGGCAGATTCGGAATTTCAAGACTGTTTGTAATATTTGCAACAGCCGGAAGCAATGCGTTGATGGATGCCAGCGGAGTCAGGAAGAAGTTTGCCAGACAGGAAATCAACCATACAAAAAACATACTCAGATTTTCTCCTGCATTTGCCAACAACGGATGAACCATAGATGCAAGAAAATTACTTGTTCCAACTGCTCCGAAAATTGCTCCGATTCCCATGGTTGCTCCCATAAAGATAAATACCGGCCATTTTACAGATTTTAACGCATTTGGATTTCCAATTTTCACAAATGGAAGATAGCATACTAACGCGCCAAGCATCAGAATCCATGCAATATTCAAATGTGTCTTGTTCATTGTGAGTAATCCAATCAGAACTGCCACAAGAATCACAATCATCACATAGTCTCTTGTTCCAAATTTTCCTACTTTCTTCAACTCACCAGACAAATAATTCTGAGAAGCTTCCTTCTGTGCCTTTTTGTCTGCTTTTCCTTTCTTTCCAATTGGGAAAAGCAGCAGAACAACTGCAATACTGATAAATCCAAAAATAATCATTGGCCAGTTGTGATACAAATAAGTTGCATACGTAATCGGTTCAGCATCTGGAACCACACTCTGTAAAGCAGAATACCCCATTGCCTGTAATGAGCTATAAAAATAGCTGCAAGGTGCATTTGCCGCCATATAAGAAGTAATCATTAAAACGGCTGCTTCATTACTTCCCGGTTCTACCCCCAATGCCACACATAAAGCATATGCGATTACGATCATCGGAGCAGCGACATTCATACCACCAATTACTGCACCTAATGCGATTGCAACAATAGACATCGCAATGGCTATTGCCCGATAACTTCCACCAAGTTTCAACATACAGCCGTAGCATATCTTTTTCAGTACTTTCGTCTGATCCATACAGCCAACCAGCAGCATTGCTGCAACTGCGGACCATACATTTGGATTTGTAAATCCTGATAATGCCACAGAAGCATCTCCAAGCCCTATCACAATATAAATCGTTACAAGCATAATACCCAGAACTACATTCGGAAGTATCTCAAATGCGAATCCACTCATGATTGCTGCGGTAATCGCAATGCTCAATCGAATCTTTGCTGTGAATAAATCTGTTGTCGGAATCAACATAATGATCACAAATAATGCAACAGCCACAATCCATCCAATTTTTACCTTCTTACTTAATTTTGGAGCAGCTTCCACTGCACCAGTTTGATTTTGATTCATAATTCCTCCTCCGTAAAATTGATTGTATAATGAAGCCGCGACCTTCAAGATATTTATATCTTACCGCCGGTTCGTGCAGTCTGCTGTATTTCAAAATACATTTTCCACACAATAGTAGCTTTTTTATCCTTTTTTATCACTACATACTACGTAGTAACTGTCCAATTTGCCCAATTTGACTGCGATATTCATCAAAAAACTTATTTAAAGCCTCACAATATCGGCTACGCCCCTGCTGTCCTTCCCATATCCAGTCACGCTTACATCCACCATGGCATAAATCTTCATTTGAACAATCGATGCATTTTACACTCCTCTTTTCTATCGATTCTGTCAGGAATGTTCCCTTTTCCAAATGCTCCAATAATTGTCCGAAATTATCCTTTACGATAGTTCCAAGACAATGCTTCTCATCTGCATAAAAATCACACGGATATACCATTCCATTGCGTTCAATAACAAAATAACTTCCACATTTTCCATTCATAGAGCAGGTGTCCACCGGCTGTCCCATCGTAAGGCGAACCCAATTATCAAAATGTCGGATACTGATGTATTCTCCCTGCATAAAATCAACATACCAGCAGTCAAACAGCTCTTTCAGAAATTTATAGTAAGATTCCGAATCCAGTGATTCTTCCTGGCTTCCCTGTACTTCTGTTCTGGAATCCATGCACGGAATAAACTGCAAATATTTGAATCCTGATTTTTTATAAAACTGATACATTTTCTTTGCCCTCAGAGCAGAATATTTGGTAATAACCGTAAGTATGTTTACCGGAATTCCTTCCGTCATCATTCTCTTTGCATTCGCAATGACCCTTTCGAATGTTCCTTCTCCCTGACAGGTCTGACGATAGTGATCCTGTATATATTTGGGACCATCCAATGATATTCCAACCAGAAATTGATTTTCTTTCAAAATTTGAACATATCGATCACTCAATATCGTTCCGTTTGTCTGAATACTGAAAGAAACCTTTGCATCCAAAATTTTCTTTCCTGCATACGCAATAAATTTTTCGTAATATTCTTCTCCTGCCAGAAACGGTTCTCCTCCTTGAAACGCAAACAAAATTTCTTTTGCTCCGGAATCTGCCGCTTTATCTATCAGCTGCTTCATAATAGCTTCTGACATACATTTTTCCCCGCATTTTCCATCATTCAGCTCTTTATAAAAACAGTATTTACAGTCGATATTGCAAAGTCCGGATACTGGTTTTATCAAAATACTCAAAAATTTCATATGTAACTTCCTCCCTGCCCAAACGTTGTTATTCTTGCCTTTTTATGATATCATCAGTATACAAAAAAGTAATGATTCGTTTCTGTATTTTAAAGAACATTTGGAGGTTTTTATGTTAACAAAAGATTTACTGAAGCAGACTGACTTCGGGAAACGGCTTTCTGCTTCACAGCTTGATGCCGTATTTCCGATTTTATCTAAAAACACGTTTTCCAAAGAATTTAAACAGGGAGATATCGTACGCCAATTTGGCACACAGCAGAACTACATTATGCTCATCACAAGCGGTGTGGTAAAATCATATAACTTCACCCGTCGGGGAGAACGTATCTTTTTTTACTACTTCTCAACAGGTTCCATCATCGGACTTTTATCCTGCATGAATTCCAATGAAGTATCTATGGCCGAAGATGTTGCCGATAAGGATACCGGCATGATCTGCATTCCAAAAGCAAATTTTCAGGAAGCCTGCCGGCTGATTCCCTCTTTTGAATCCATCCTGTTTCATATGGTATGTGATTTGGCTCAACGCCAGCTAGAAATCAGTATTCTGTCTCGTTGTAAATATGCAAAGGATCGCCTCTGCCTCTACCTGCTTCACGAATACTCCGTCCAGCATTCCACCGTTATTCCTTTTCATTTTACCATAGAGTCACTTGCAAATTATCTGAGTCTGACCCGTTCCGTCCTTTCCCGGGAACTGCATGCATTAGAAGATGAAGGATTAATTGAACTTAGGAAAAAAGAAATAATCATTAAAGATCTTGAAAAATTAAAAGAATATGTCTGATATTTCAAAATTTACAGATTATGGTATAAAGAAAAGCGCCCTGCAAAGGACGCTTTTCTTTTGCTCACAAGTATTTATCATTTAAGGAATGGTGTTTTTTATTCGTGACAGTGTGCACAGTCTACAGACTGGAATTTCTCATGATCATACTCAATGCCGTTTTTGTCATAGTAATCTTTTACAGCTGCCTTTACTGCTTCCTCAGCAAGTACGGAACAGTGGATTTTTGCTGGTGGAAGTCCGTCAAGTGCCTCTACTACTGCACGATTTGACAGTTCCAGAGCTTCGTCAATCTTTTTTCCTTTGATCATTTCTGTAGCCATGGAGCTTGTTGCAATGGCAGAACCACATCCGAATGTGTTGAATTTTACATCTGAGATTGTCTGATCGTCCGGATTAACTTTGATATACATTCTCATGATATCGCCGCATTTTGCGTTTCCTACTTCGCCGACTCCGTCAGCATCTTCCATTTTACCTACGTTTCTTGGATTCTGAAAATGATCCATTACTTTTTCACTATATAACATGTTTTTTCTCTCCTTTTTCCAATTCATCCCAAACCGGTGACATATTTCTTAAATAAGTTACAATCTTCGGTAATTCCTCTAATACATAGTCCACTTCTTCCTGTGTATTGTACTCAGACAGGGATAAACGAAGGGAACCGTGTGCCACTTCGTGTGGCAGTCCGATTGCAAGAAGTACATGGGACGGATCTAAAGAACCGGATGTACAAGCAGAACCGGAGGACGCTGCGATACCTTTCATATCAAGCATCAGTAACAAAGACTCTCCCTCAATACCTTCAAAACAGAAATTTACGTTACCCGGAAGTCGTTTTGTGCGGTCTCCATTTAATTTAGAATGCGGAATTGTCAGCAGACCTTCAATCAGACGGTCACGTAATGCTGTCATTTTTTCTGCGTTTTCTTTCTGATGTGCCAGAACATCTTTTAATGCTGCCGCCATACCTACGATTGCAGGGATGTTCTCTGTGCCGGCACGTTTACCACGCTCCTGAGCACCACCTTCGATGATGTTGGAAAGCAGGATTCCTTTTCTTGCATACAGGAAACCAACTCCTTTTGGTCCGTGGAATTTATGTGCAGATGCAGACATCATGTCGATATTCTGCTCTTTTACATTAATTGGAAGGTGTCCAACTGCCTGTACGGCATCTGTGTGGAAATATACACCTTTTTCTTTGCAGATTGCACCGATCTCAGCAATTGGCTGAATGCTTCCGATCTCATTATTTGCATACATGATTGTTACAAGACATGTATCCGGACGGATGGCTGCCTCAACTTCTTCTAAACGAACCATACCATTCTCATGAACATCCAGATATGTTACTTCGTAACCTTCTTTTTCCAGTTTCTGCAATGTATGAAGTACTGCATGATGCTCGAAAGCAGTAGAAATAATATGCTTTTTATTTCTGCGTGCGCCCCATTTTGCTGCAGATACAATGGCCTGATTGTCAGCCTCGCTTCCACCGGAAGTGAAATAAATCTCATTCGGCTGTGCTCCGATACAGGCTGCAATCTCCTCTCTTGCTTTCTCCAGTACTTCCTTGGACTTCTGTCCCGGAGTATGAAGACTTGATGCGTTTGCATATACATTTTCCAGACATGGGATCATAGCGTCCAATGCAACCTGGCTCATTTTTGTCGTTGCCGCATTATCAAAATATACGTTCATAGTCCCTCACACTTTCTATCTTAGTTTGTATTTTTAGCTATTGTTTTCTTAATTCTTGGATATATTATCATAGTATTCCCCTAATGTCAATAGGAATTGGGGTGTTTAATAGAAAGAACAAGTGAGATAAAATTGTTTTTGTAGAGTAAATAGAGAAAACGAAGAATCCTGTCAGGATTCTTCGTTTTCTCTGTAATATAAAGTAACTATTAAATTTACATCATGACACCACGATAATGTTCGTGTAACGTTTTAATACCACATCCGGAAGTTTTTCCGTGATGATCTGTGCCGATTCAAAAGTTCCAAACCGAATCGGATTCACCTGATGAAATTTCGTACTGTCACATAGTACATATGATTTCAGACTGTGTGTCATGGCACATTCTTTGATCTTGGCTTCGTTGATCTCCGGCGTGGTAAATCCAACTGCCGGAGATGCCCCGTTAGTTCCCATAAAACATTTCGTAAAATTAAATTTCTGCAAACTCATACATGCTTCATTTCCAACAATAGCTTCTGTGGCAGCCTTCAGTTCACCACCGAGAATAATGACATGAAATCCTTTTCCCGCCAGCTCCAGTGCATGTGATACCGCATTTGTCACAAACGTTGCCGTTTTTTCCGTTATGTACGGTATCATGCATGCGGTCGTTGTTCCAGCATCCAGATAAACAAAATCATGTGGTTCAATCAGAGAAGCGGCATATTCTCCAATCTGCTGCTTCTCATCCTGATATAATCCTTTACGCTGTGACACCTGCTCATCTTTTGTGGCAAGATTTGACTCTGCCAGCATGGCACCACCAAACACCTTGACCAGTGCACCTTTTTCATCCAACGTATTCAGATCCCGTCGGATGGTAGATTCTGAAGCGTCAAAATACTCCTTCAGTTCCTGAACCGTCACACTGCCTTTCAAGGTAAGCAGGCGCAATATTTCTTCCTGCCTCTTCTCTGTTAACATACAACAAAAATCCTCTTTTCCATTACTAATAAAAATTCATAAAACATTTTTCATTCACTGCTGCGATTTGCTCAGTGAACAGCCGCTGCCCTTAAATGTGCAGCCATTTTTTCAGAATTTCTTCTCTGTTTGCATTGCTGTCTGTCTCACAGATCAAACGACGGATGGTCAGCAGACGTCCCGGAGATACAGACAGTTCATCAATCCCCATGGCCAGGAACAATTCTGTCAGATCACTGTCTGCACCAAGTTCACCACAGATACCGCACCAGATACCTGCTTTGTGTGCATTCTGAATGGTCTGATTGATCATACGAAGCACGGCGATATGATGTGCATCAAAGAAAGAATCCAGTGACTGGTTCTGACGGTCAATTGCCAGTGTATACTGTGTCAGATCGTTGGTTCCGATACTGAAGAAGTCTACTTCTTCTGCCAGCAGATCACTGATAGTTGCTGCTGCCGGAGTTTCGATCATGATACCCTGCTCCGGTGTACCATACGGAACATTGTCTGCATCCAGTTCTGCTTTTACTTCCGCTACAATAGCCTTGATCTGTGTAATCTCGGATAAAGAAGTGATCATCGGATACATGATTGCGATGTTACCAAATGCGCTTGCACGGAACAGTGCGCGTAACTGTGTCTTGAAAATTTCCGGTCTGGTCAGGCAGATACGGATCGCACGTACACCCATAGCCGGGTTTTCTTCTTTTGCCAGTTCAAAATAATCTGCCTGCTTGTCTGCGCCGATATCAAGGGTACGGATGATGACACGTTTGCCAGCCATTGTCTCTGCAACTTTTTTGTATACCTCAAACTGCTCTTCTTCAGTCGGATAAGTCTCGGATTCCAAATATAAAAACTCACTCCTGAAAAGTCCGATACCTTCTGCACCGTTCTGCAAAACAAGGGCCAGATCTTTGACATTTCCGATATTGGCATAAGTTAAAACTTTTTTACCATCAAGGGTAACGCTTTCTTTATTTTTAAAAGTCTGAAGAAGTTCCTTTTTCTCCTCTTCCTCTTTTTTCAGAGCTTCCATTTTTTTCATGGTTTCTGCATCCGGCTCCACGTAGATCACACCGTGATTTCCATCTACAACAGCCAGTTTCCCATCCAGATCCTCGGTCAGCTCCATCTCTGTGCTTACCAGCGCCGGGATTCCCATGGTGCGGGCAAGGATTGCAGTATGGGAGTTTACGGAACCATGCACGGTTACGAATGAAAGTACTTTGTCTTTCTCAAGCTGAACAGTCTCACTCGGAGCCAGATCATCTGCCAGAATGATCACCGGCTCATCGGTAACAACTTTGCTCTTGTTCTCACCATTTAAATTTGCAATCACACGCTCTGAAATATCGCGGATATCTGCTGCACGCTCTTTCATATAATCATCATCCATCTCCGCAAACATGGAAGAAAAATGATCACTTGTCACTGCTGTCGCATACTCTGCATTCACCTGCTGCGTGCGGATGATATTTTCTACAGAATCCTGATAATCCTCGTCTTCCAAAAGCATCTGATGCATTTCAAAAATAGCCGCATTTGCCTCGCCAACTTCTCTGACCGCCTTGTCATACAGTTCACCTAACTGTGCCTGCGCAGCTTCTTTCGCATCCTGGAAACGTTGTACTTCTGCTTCCACATCCTCAATTTTCTGACGTGTTACCTGTTGCTCTCCTTTTTTGTATACGCATAAATGTCCAATGGCAATACCGCCAAACACACTTTTTCCCTGATATACGTTCATACCAAACATTTCCTTTCCAAACTTATATATTTGTCCGCTTGAAGCAAAAAAGCTGTGTACGCCAGATGTTTTCCACCGTACACAGCCTCTCTGGCTCAAAATACCGATCACTTTGTAAATAATCATAAGTTATTCAAAGCATTGTTTTGCAAAATCCTCTTTTTCAGATATTATCTTACAGATTCGTTTTGAAGAAGTTCTCCAGTTTCTCAGCTACAGCGTCTTCATCTTCACCTTCTACTGTTACAGTAACTTCCTGTCCACATTTAATACCAAGACTCATAACAGCCATTAATTTTTTTGCCTCAACAGTTTTACCCTCTTTTGTAAGTTTTACAACAGAAGAAACTCCTTTGAGTTCTTTTACCAGTTCAGAAGCCGGACGAGCATGAATTCCCTGTGCATCTGTGATTACGTACTTAAATTCTTTCATGGTTAGTTCTCCTTTTTCCTTAATTATTCATTTACTTTTTTCTTCAAAAGGCCAAGTAAAACAGCCGAAATTACGGTTCCTACTGCAAGTGCTACCAGATACATGCCTGCATTTCCCATAACCGGTACGACAAAGATTCCTCCATGTGGTGCCATCAGTGTACATCCGAATGCCATAGATAATGCACCTGCTACGGCTGAACCAGCCACACAGGATGGCAGAACACGGACTGGATCTGCTGCTGCATACGGAATTGCACCTTCTGTAATAAATGCAAGTCCCATTATAAAATTGACAGGTCCGGATTTGCGCTCCTCTTTTGTAAATTTGTTCTTAAAGAGCAATGATGCAAGGGCAATCGCACACGGCGGCACCATTCCACCGATCATAACGGCTGCCATAATGTCATAGTTTCCGGCAACGATAGCTGCGGTTCCGAATACATATGCTGCTTTGTTGAATGGACCACCCATATCGATTGCCATCATTCCAGCGCATACAATTCCAAGCAATATTTTACTAGAAGCTCCCATATTCGTCAAGGCTGTATTCAAGGCTGTATTTAATGCTCCAACCGGCGGTTCGATGACAAACATCATAATCAACCCTATTAACAGGATACCGCATACGGGGTAGAGCAATACCGGCGTAATTTTTTCCAGTGCATCCGGCAATTTTGCAAATACTTTTTTCAGTAATAAGATAATCAGACCTGCCAGAAATCCTGCTGCCAAAGCACCGAGGAAACCGGATTTTCCGTTTGCTGCAATCATACCGCCGACAAAACCAACCGCAAGTGCAGGTCTGTCACCGATACTCATAGCAATAAATCCTGCCAGAACCGGAAGCATCAATCCAAAGGCAATTCCACCAATCTGCTTGAACGCTGCTGCTACCGGCGTGATGGTACCAAAGTTTGCTCTCATATCTGCAGACAGTGAATTGATATCTACGTTCATTCCATCGATCAGAAATGCAATTGCAATCAGGATACCACCGCCAACAACGAATGGAAGCATATGAGATACACCGTTCATTAAGTGTACATATAATCTGTGTCCAATTCCGCCGGAAGCATTCTTGGAACTTGTGCTCTGACTTCCTGCATTGCTGCTGTGGTAGATTGGTGCATCTCCATTAATAGCACGCTCTACCAGCTGATCTGCTTTACTGATTCCATCAGAAACCGGAACTTCGATCAGTTTCTTGCCATCAAAACGATCCATTGGAACCTGCGCATCGGCTGCTACGATAACGCAATCTGCATTGACAATTTCCTCATCCGTGAGCACATTTTTGGCACCGCCGGATCCTCTTGTTTCTACTTTAATAGAACAGTTATGAGATTTTGCTGCTTTTTCCAGGCCTTCAGCTGCCATGTAAGTATGTGCGATACCGGTCGGGCAGGATGTAACTGCAATGATTTTACAGACAGCGCCTTCTGTCTCCGTCTGGGCTGCCAGCTGATCGTTCAGATCCGGCTTTTCCTCATCTGCAGCATCCACAATTTTCAAAAATTCATCTACAGAAGATGCATTTTTCAGATTTTCTACGAAACTCTCATCCATCAACAGCATGGACAGTTTACTGAGCACATCCAGGTGGATGTTGTCCTCGGTATTCGGTGCCGCAATCAGGAAAAGCAGGTTAACCGGTTCATCATCCAGTGAATCAAAATCTACACCGCCTTTGATCACCATGGCTGCAAGTCCCGGTTTAGTGACTGCATCACATTTTCCATGCGGAATTGCAATTCCTTCACCAATACCAGTGGTACTCTCCTCTTCTCTTAAGTAAACCTGTTTGCGATACGCTTCTTCATCATTGATCTTGCCACTTTTTACCATCAAAGCAACAGCCTGGTCGAGCGCATCAGCTTTTGATGCACAAACCGCATCAAGAGAAATACTTCTTTTGTCGAGTAAGTCTGTAATTCTCATACTTTCATTTCCTCCCTCTTTACTTTGTTTTCTTCTTTTTTTATCTCTTCTTAATTATAAATATTATTTCTTCTCTTCTTATTGTTTACACTTCGATGGAAGCATATACCTGTCGGATTTCAGCTTCAGTTGCAAGCAGTTCAGAAAATGCACTTGCGCTTCCTGCGGAGATTCCCATGCGGAATGCATGTTCATAATCTTCTTTTTGAATCCATCCTGCTACGAATCCTGCTACCATGGAGTCACCTGCGCCAACGGCATTGACCAGTGTTCCCTTTGGTGCCGGAAGCTGATGAAATTCACCTTTCTCATCTAAAAGGACCGCGCCCTGTCCGGCCATGGATACAAGTACGTTTCTGGCTCCCATTTCCTGCAGTTTCTTTGCATAAGGCTGCACGTCGTCTCTTGTTTTCAATTCTACGCCGAAGATTTCTCCAAGTTCGTGATTGTTTGGTTTGATCAAGAACGGATGATACTCCAATACGTTCATCAGAAGTTCGCCGGTTGCATCCACAACAAAGTGAACACCTTTTGAGGAAAGACGCGCCATAATGTCACGATAGATCATTTTCGGCATACTTCCAGGAATGCTTCCCGCAAGTACCAAGTAATCTTCTGCTGTCAGATCATCCAGTTTTTTCATTAATTTTTCTATATTCTCCGGACTGATATCCGGTCCCATGCCATTAATCTCAGTTCCGTCAAAATCTTTCAATTTCACATTAATTCTTGAGCAGCCTTCCGGTAAAGAAATGAAATCATGCGAAAATCCGATTTCTGCCATTCTGCGTTCAATTTCCTTACCTGTGAAACCAGCGGAAAAACCAAGTGCTTTTGTCTTTATTCCCAGATTGTAAAGTACGGTGGAAACATTGATTCCCTTACCACCCGGAAGCATCTGCTCCGCACATGTCCGGTTTGTCATACCCATCTGAAAATTATTTACTGATACGATATAATCCAGTGAAGGATTAAAAGTTACTGTGTAAACCATCTTTGCACCTCCCGTGTCTTTATGCCAGTATTATATCGTCACATTCAGTCATAATCAATCATTATAATTCACAAAAAAACTTTTTATTTTTATGAAATATTCACAATCAGTCAATTTCGCTCATTTAAAACAAGAAAGAAGCAGGATTCTGACTGATTTTCCCGCTTCTTTTCCAATTTAATTACAATATTTTCCTATTGTTGCCACCACCAGATTCATCTGTAATGGTTTTGCCAGATGTGCATTCATGCCTGCATCCAGACACTGCCTGATATCCTCATCATATGCATTCGCTGTCATGGCAATAATTGGCATCGTTTTTGCATCTTCGCGACTCATCTCACGAATCCTGCGGGTTGCCGTCAGTCCATCCATGACGGGCATCATCACATCCATCAGTATCGCATCAAAGGTTCCTGGTGGTTCACTGACAAACCGTTCAACTGCCTGTTGTCCGTCTGCCACCACTGTTACCAGCGTCCCCTGATCCCGTAACAGTGTTTCCGCTATTTCCGCATTTAATGCATTATCTTCCACTAAAAGTAAATGACAACCAGCAATACTTGTACGTTCTGTTGGATTCTCGCTCTCCTTCTGCCGTTTTTCTGCTGACTGCTCCGGTGCCAGTCGAAATGGTAATGTGATCACAAAAGTAGAACCAACACCTTCTTCGCTTTTTACTTCAATGGTTCCATTCATTTTATCCACCAGATTTTTTACGATTGCCATCCCAAGACCAGTACCATGATAAACACTTCGGGCATCTGTGCACTCCTGAGCAAAAGGATCAAAAATATGGCGGACAAATGCCTGGCTCATCCCCACACCGGTGTCTTTGATTGTCCACTGATACGTCACAATATCCTCTTTTACACTCAGACATCTGCATCTTGTCTGCACTTTTCCCCCCATGTGGTTGTACTTGATGCAGTTGCTGTATACATTCAGGAAAATCTGCCGGATATGTAATGGACTACCATAAACATTTTGCCAGATCACCCGTTTCCCTCCTTTGTCGTATTCCAGTGTAACACTAGCCTCCGCCGCGCGTTGCTCCACGATGGTAAGTACATCATCTGACAATGCTTTTAAATCCATCGGTTCCTCGGACAGCACAACTTCTCCGCTTTCCAGCTTGCTCATCTGCAAAATATCATTGATAAGGGACAACAGATGATTGGCTGAAATCTTCATTTTTTTCTGATTTTCCCGCAACAGTTTTATATTATCCGGGTGTGCTTCTCCGATCTCCAGCAGACCGATAATGCCGTTTAACGGAGTTCGGATATCATGACTCATCCGCGAGAGGAACCCTGTTTTTGCAGCATTGGCGCGATCCGCCTGCTCCACAGCGACCTTCAACTGCTCATTTTTACTCTGCAGGCGCTCATTATACTGACGCTGGATGCTCAGCTGCTTCTCCCTGTAGTTTTGCGCCATTTTCCAACGCACCATATGAATAATAGCTAAAATGATCACATATAAGATCAGTGAAAACATGACACTTTGAATCGTACTGTCATACACATCACTCTCCGGCATATAAGCATAAACATAATAATCACGGCCATGCTCCATTACCCCATAGTCACGAGACAACGTGCCATTTTCCCTTCTTGCATGAATGATTTTGTCACTTGCCATAGCTTCTTTAATCTTGCGCAGGATTTCTACATCATCAGTACTTTTTCCAATCAGATTTTCATTATTCGACGCTATGATCTGCTTTCCACGGCTCACCACGATGGTTCCATCCTGCTCCAGATTGTAACCGCACAACAGTGCACCCACAGACAGATGAAACGCCCGGGTATACTCCAACGTTGTATGATAATAAGCTATAATGATTCCGTTTCCGTCCGTTCTTCCTGTGGCAGCCACATCCACATAAGAACCGTCCTCACAGTCAAAACGCATACCGTAGGTTTTTTCTGGAAATACAATGGCATTCTGCATCGCATCAGATTTCATATGCTTCAACAATTGTTCTGTCGGTAATCCATCCACAGAATCGTTATACTGCGCCTTTATGTTTCCATTCTCATCCAGAAGCAAAACACCTGTAACATAGCTTTCCCGCGCCCATTGCTCCAGCATTTCTCCGGTAACTTCGTCTGTATTATCGTATTTGATACTATCCGTCAGTGCGTGATCGATCTGATGCACGCTTTCTATCATGCGCATCATACTTTTTGTCTCTGCTGCCAGATTCAGTCTCTCATACTGATTGCACTGCTCTTTGATGTAGCTGACTGTGCTACTCAGTGTCCGCTGCGCCACCCGCAGATCCACATGTATTGCGATCAGAAACACGCCACCCATCAATACAATGCCAAGCAGTACTTCCAATGTATACAGCAAACAATTACTTTTCATAATCGTCCACCTCCAGATACTTCTCCGGGGTCTCCAGATATTTTCTCAGAATCTGCTCCATGGTTCCATCTGCCCGCATTTCGCAAAACACCTGCGACAGTTCTTTTTCTATCCCTCGATCATCATATTTTGAAAATGCAACACCAAGTCCCACGGTAAGCAGCGGTTCATCCAGGATCCGATATTCCAGATCATAATCTGTCATACACTGAATGATAGCCGTTTTATGTGCTGCTACAGCATCCGCGTAACCCTTGCTCAGGAATGGATAAATCAGTTCTCTGTTTTGCAGTGAAAATACTTCTGCCAGTTCCGGGATTCGCGGATCCGCATGAGATGCAAAAAGTTCCTCCGGTTTCGTTGTTGACTGTACCGCCACACGTTTTCCTTTCAGGTCTGCAAGGGTATAAATATCGCTGTCCTTGCTGACTGCCACTACCTGAGTGCTGACCATATACGGAACGGTCCAGTGATACTGTTCTTCTCTGCCAGCAATGGAAAAGCTGCCCCAGATGCAGTCAATTTCTCCGCTTTCCACCAGTTGCTTTTTCCTCTCCCAATCAATATATGTAAATACCGCGTCATAGCCCAGCCGGTCAAAGGCCTCTGTTGCCAGATCAACGTCAATTCCTGCCGGTTTTCCATCCGCATCTTCATAGTTAAAGGGAGGATAATTGTCACTTCCAATGATGATCTGCGTCCGGTCCTTTTCCTTCGTTGCACAAAGACTTTCCGTCTGGCCACAGCCAATACAGGCTGATGTCAGGCTGATACAGGTTCCAAGTACAGCAATTTGCTTCAGTTTTTTTGCTATTTTCATTTGTCAACACACCTCGTTTTGTCAAAAAATCTGCTTTTTTGTCTGTTTTCCCCGACATTGTAGCAGGTTTGAGATACGGATTGTGTCGAAAGGTGTCGACATAATATTTTTGGGTAATTGTGTAGTTTAAACTTGACAGATTGTGAAAGGGACTCTGCGATTTTGTCTTTCCGGCTAACAATCGCTCGTCAAGAAAAAATAGGCAGAGTCCCTTTTGTAAGTTGTATTTTTAAACCATATAGATTAAGGGCCTGGATTCATTTTTCCTTGGCAAACGATTGTTAGATGCGAAGGTAAAATGAATTCAGACCCTTTCAATACCTAAAATATTATTTTACATTTAGAAATACTTACTTAATCGCGGAAGAACGCCACACCCGATTCAAAGATTTTTAAATCCTGCTCACCGTAAATGTTGATAGCCACACCATCGCCACGACGCTCAGAATGAGCCATCTTACCAAGTACACGTCCATCCGGGCTTGTGATACCCTCGATAGCCATGTAAGAACCATTGACATTCCACTCTTCATCCATGGTTGGATTTCCTGCTTCATTGACATAGCAGGTTGCAACCTGACCGTTTGCAAAGAGTTTCTTCAGCCACTCATCATTTGCTACAAAACGACCCTCACCATGGGAAGCCGGGTTCGTGTAGATCTTACCTACCTCTGCCTGTGCCAGCCATGGGGATTTATTGGACATTACTTTTGTATAAACCATCTTGGAAATATGACGGCCGATGGTGTTGTAAGTCAGTGTCGGAGAATCTGCTTTCTGCTCGCAAATCTCGCCGTAAGGAACCAGACCAAGTTTGATCAGTGCCTGGAAACCGTTACAGATACCGAGGCAGAGTCCGTCACGCTCATTTAAGAGTTTTTCTACGGATTCTTTGATCTTTGCATTACGGAATGCAGTTGCAAAGAATTTTGCACTTCCCTCCGGCTCATCACCGGCAGAGAATCCACCCGGGAA
>CAKRKO010000040.1 GCA_934358495.1 uncultured Eubacterium sp.
TGAAATTCTCCCTCAGGCTCTGAATCTAAGAACATATAGCGGCTTCGCCGCCAGAACAAACAATTACGGACTGATGTCAAGCAATTATAAGTCTGTACAATAAGGTTTTTTAAACTGTTTTTAGATTTTGAGCCAGAGGTAAGACCAAAGCCACCGCAACGCGGTTCCCTTGACCATATACAAAAAGAACTGCTACACTGTTGTCAGCGACGGAAAAATGAAACTGTTTTTGAGTTTCTCGCCGTCGGTAATCGACGTATAGCAGTTCTTTTGTATATGGTCAAGGGTGGCGTAAATAGCCAATGCCTTTCACTTTTCTTTTCTCTGTGTAAATTTGCGCATGCAACACAACAGTTATTTTGCCATTAGCTTATATGCATGCGTGTCACGCGGTGCCACGGCGTAGATAAAAGAAGCTGGAAGCAAAACTCCAAGGCAAGGCGGTAGACTGATTTTCGTTATCGAAGCGAGCATAGCCCGACCGCGGGAGTGTGTTTGAGCCAACAGCTGCTTTTGCTGTTGGTGAGTTCGCGAAAGCGGTCGGAGATAAGCGGCGCAGCGCAGATAGAAAATCAGTCGTGCCGGCATTGGAGTTTTCTTCCAGCTTCTTTTAAAACTACCCTAAACAAGAATTTAATTGTTGTATTTCCGAACAAGTTTTTGTATATCTTCGTTTTTACCGATCATCAGTAAATGTTCTTCTTCTTTAAAACAGTAATTTGCCGGTGGCATAGCCTGGATGCCATCTTTGCTCTGAATTGCAATGATATTGGTATGGTATTTATTCCGAATATCCATTTCAACAATTGTTTTCCCAATCCATTCAGGCAGTGGTGCAAGCTCATAGATGGAGAAATTTTCACTCAGTTCAAAGTAGTCAAAAATACTGTCAGAACTGTATTGCACCGCAGATTTTTCGGCAATATCCCGATCAGGATAAATAATTCTGTCGGCTCCATTGCGCAGTAAGAATTTTGCCTGGACATCTCTGGTAGCTTTACTAACTACAAATTTTGCACCAAGTTCTTTTAATAAACAGGTGATTTCCAGACTGCTTTGGAAATTCGTACCGACACATACAAAACATTTATCAAAGTTTCCGACACCGAGACTTTTCAGTACTTCTTCTTTGGTGCAGTCACCGATTTTGGCATCTGTAACATAAGGAAGCAGTGGTTCTAATAATTCTTCATCCTGATCGACGATCATCACTTCATTTCCTAATTTAGCAAGATTTCGGCACAGATGACTGCCGAAACGACCCATTCCGATGATTAAAAATGATTTCATAGCAAAAATCCTCCGTAAATAAAAATTCTTTTCCAAAATAAGAGTTATTGTTTGATGATATCAAGGTAATAATATCGATAAACAATAGATTTATCCGATACTTATATGCTCTTTTGGCTGACGTACATGTGCCAGTCGTTTTTTATCTGTAAAGGACATGGCGAAAGAAAGACTTCCGACACGACCGAGGTACATCAAAAGAACAAGGATCACTTTTGCACCTGGAACGAGATCCGGTGTGATTCCGGTACTCATGCCGACAGTGCTGATTGCAGATACAACATCAAAAACAATGGCTGTGAGATCCAGATTTTGCAGTGTGGAAATCAGAAATGTTGCAACTACTGCAAGCAGCATGTTTGTGGTGAATACGGCAGCAGCTTTGGATATTGCGTCATCTTCCAAACAACGCTTGTATATATTTACACCATCCGTACGGGTGAGTACTGAGCGTAGGTAAAGCAACAGAACTGCAATTGTGGTGACTTTGACACCACCGGCAGTTGAACCGGGACATCCACCGATAAACATCAGTATGATAGTTAAAAGCTGGCTGCTTTGACTTAAAGAAGCAATGTCTGTCGTATTAAATCCAGCAGTTCGCGGTGTGACGGCGGAAAACAGTGCATTCAGGATGGCTTGTGATGTACTCATATCTGCAAACAGTGCATGTCGTTCCAAAATTAAGAACAAAATTGTTGGTATGACAGTCAAAATTAATGAAGTAGTCAGAACTATTTTGGTATGCAGTGCGTATTTGCGAAAATGAAGTTTGTGTTCTTTTAAATCACTCCAGACAAAAAAGCCGATTCCACCAATCAGGATCAGTGCGATCAGTGTCAGACATACGATCCAGTTACCATTGTATCCGATGAAGGATGACATTCCAAACGCGCCCATCAGGTCAAATCCTGCATTACAAAAAGCAGAAATAGAATGGAAAATTCCGTAGTAAATCGCCTGATCCAAAGGCATATTCTGTGAGAAACAGATGGTCAGGATTATGGCACCGACACCTTCAAATAATAAAGTACCTTTTAAAATAAGGTAAGCCAGGCGGACAATACCGCTGGTATTTAGTACATTTACACTTTCTTTGAGCAGTCCACGCTGACGCAGGGTGATTTTTTTTCGTAAAAATAAAGAAAATCCAAAACCAAAGGTGATAAATCCAAGACCACCAATCTGTATCAGAATTAAAATGATAATCTGTCCAAAAAGTGACCAGTGTAAATAAGTATTGGTGACTGCCAGGCCTGTTACACAAGTGGCGCTGGTAGAAGTAAAAAGCGCAGTCAGAAAATCTGTCCAGGTTCCGGTGCGGCTTGCCAGTGGTGTCATCAGAAGAAGGGCACCAATAAAGACAATGCAAAAGAAACCAAGGGCAATCATCTGCATCTGCGAGATATTGTTTCGTAGTTTTGCAAACATAAGAACCTCCGAGTTATATTAGTGTTCACATGGTTAGTGTTCACATGGTTAGCGTTCACATGACATAAGAGTCAGGCGAACCGTCAAAATAGTATACCATGATTTTATTAAATGTGCTATACTGTACAAAAAAAAGTGACAGGAGGATGATTACGTGACGGGAAGCATATTTTTCTGGTTTATTATATTAATTTTTATTATATCCAGTGTAGCAAAAGGAAAAAAGAAAACTGTAGACAGAAATAGAAATGCAGGGACAACACAAAGCCGTCAGGTACCGCCGGCACAGAAGCAGCATACACAGCAGATGAAAAAACAACAGACCGCTTATGAATCTTATAAATCACCCAAGCCAAAAGCAGCAGCTTCTGCGACCAGATATTCTAAAGGAAAAAAGGCAAAAGCGTTTGAAAATCCTGTGGGACAGAATACAGAGCAGACGAGCAGTTTTGAACAGAATGAGATAGTGGCAGCGGCAAAGGCATACACCAGAGAGGTGGAACTGGATAATGACAAGGATGCTGAAAATCAGAACCTGATAGAAGATGTCTATGAGGTAATGGTCAAAGGACCGAAAAATAATATTGAATTTCAGCGTGATTTTATAGCAGAAGGAATGGATATGTTAAATTCATGCTACTGTGTTCATGAGCAGGCAGCGAAAGCGGATGGTGAAAGTCCGTTTTAAATCAAATTTTGGGAGTACTCAAAAAAATCAGGGGACAGAAAGAGGGAATTAAGATGGCACAGGGAAATCCATTACCAGGAGAAAAATATTTACATTTTAAAAATAAGCTATATCAGGTGATTGCAGTTGCAAAGCATTCGGAGACCATGGAACCGTATGTGGTATATCAGGCATTGTATGGGGATTTTGGTATATATATCCGCCCGTATGATATGTTTATCAGTGAAGTGGATCATGAAAAATATCCGAAAGTGACACAGAAATATCGTTTTCAGTATGTAGAGCCGGAGACAGCAGACAGCCAGAGCAGTGAACCAGAACAACAGAAAACAGCAGCAGATTGTGAACCAGAACAACAGAAAACAGCAGCAGATTGTGAACCGGAAAAGGATGAGGATGCTGATGAGCAGATCAATCCATGGTTACTGCGTTTTCTGGATGCAGAAACCATGGAAGAAAAGTATCAGATTGTCTGTGATATCAAAGATGAAATTACAGACAGACTGATTGATGATCTGGCGGTGGTTGTAGATGTAGTAATCCCAGAAGGAAAACTAAGTGATCGTTATGCTCAGTTAAAATATTGCATTCACACCCGGCAGAAATACGAACAGAATTCTCTCTGGAGAAAATAGTAGTTATTCTTTGCTATATCCATGACGGCTCATGTAGCTGTTGTGGTATTTGCCGGAATAAGTGACATCGTCGGCAAACCATTCCGGAGGAATGAAAGCGTTTGCTTCATCTTCAGATGGAAATTCTACTTCTGCAAGAATCAGCGGCGCAAGATCATTTTCGAAAATATCCAGTTCAATGGTATAGTTTTTAAAAGGAATACAATATCTTTTTTTGGTGATGATCAGTCCATCGGCTTTTGGCCGCAAATGTGCGTAACCTTCTGCTGATAGTGGGAGATTGTACTCCTCTCTGGACATCAGTCCGTCAGATTTGTAGGTGAGAAAATAGTCATTATCCTGTTTGCGGATGCGCACAACCGGAGATGTACACAGATACCCTTGTTCAATGTGGCGGCAGGGATACTGTTCGATGTTTTTTGGTAATTGTTTAATTAAAAATTTGCGTTCAATTTCCATGATAAAAATACTCCATTCTGCAATTGGGATAGAAAGATATGGTGTACATATCTGATAGTATAATCTTATAGTAACAGGAACAGAATTGAAAAATCAATAAAAAATGTGATAATGGCGCAGACCATTTTACAAACATGCCTTCTTAAATGTTAATTCAGGAAGGAATTGAGAAGTACGAAAGTATATTCTGATATAAAGGAGGAAAAAATGAGTAAAATAGCAGTATTATGTAACGATGGCGTAGAAGAAATTGAGTGTCTGACCGTAGTAGATTTCTGCAGAAGAGCCGGAATTCATGTAATTACAGTATCTGTAACAGGAAAACGTCAGATTAAAGGTGCACACAATATCGTTTTTCATGCAGAGGAAGTTTTTGCAGATATGAATTTTGATGAATTTGACGGAATTGTATATCCAGGAGGACCCGGAACTGCCTCACTGGGGGAAAAACCAGGCGTCAAAGAACTTGCACGGAAATTTCTGGCAGAAGGAAAAATGCTGGCAGCAATCTGTGCGGCACCGGGGATGATTTCTGAAACAGGTATTTTAAAGGAAAAACATGCCACAGGATATCCGGGATGCAATCCGCAAGGAGGAGCTATCTGGAGTGATAAGAAAGCTGTGACAGATGGAAATCTGGTTACGGGAAAAGGTCCGGGAGCAGCGAATGAATTTGCAATTGCAATCATTCGTTACCTTGAAGGTGATGTGAAAGCAGATCAGATTCGTACCTCCACTATGATGTAGTAAGCCAGACAATCTTTTTCTAAAACAGAAGATTTTTCCAGACATAAAAACAACATCTTCGTTAATACTAGGAACAAGACAGAAAACTTCATAAGGATACTTCTGTTGAGTCGAAAAGAATCTCTTTTCTATTCAACAAAACTACCGGGAAGTCACCTGTCTTTACTATAGAGAAAAAATACGGAGGTGTAACAACATGAGTAATTCTAAGAGCTCAAACAAAGTATCAGTTCCGGAGGCAAAAGAAGCAATGAACCGTTTCAAACAGGAAGTGGCATCTGAACTTGGAGTACCTTTAAAAGAAGGATACAATGGTGAACTGACATCTCGTCAGGCCGGTTCCATCGGTGGTGAAATGGTGAAAAAAATGATCATGAGACAGGAAGAGCAGATGTCTAACAAGTAAGAATTGCTATTCTGTGACGATCAAAGACAAAAACAGGGATCACAGATGTGAAGAAGTATATGCATGCGTTGCACGATATACATCTTACCGCAAGAATATAAAAAATATTCTTGATAATCGCAGTTCCTGTAAAAAGAAGAGGAGCGGTTGCATTATGCAGCCGCTCTTTTTGGGTGGAAAGCTTTTGCTTTCCTAAAAAGAAGATTTAAACTTTACAAAAAAGTAAAGAGGCTTTATTCAACGGTTACTGATTTCGCCAGGTTTCGTGGCTTGTCCACATCTAAACCTCTTGCGACACTCATGTAGTAACCAAGTAATTGTAACGGGATGATAGCCAGGCTGTTTGTGAACAAGGCATCCGTTTTTGGAATGTAGACAGTGAAGTCTACGGAATCTTCAATAGTATAATTACCAAATGTGGTCAGCCCCATCAGGTAAGCACCACGGCTTTTTACTTCCACAAGGTTGGAAAGTGTTTTTTCCTGCAGGGTTGGCTGTGCCAGGAGACCAATAACAAGGGTGCCATCCTCAATCAGGCTTATGGTGCCGTGCTTTAATTCACCGGCAGCGTATGCCTCAGAATGAACATAGCTGATTTCTTTCATTTTCAGGCTGCCTTCCAGACCGGTGGAATAGTCAATGCCACGTCCGATAAAGAAAGCATCTTTTACGTTGGCAAATTTTGCGGCAAACCACTGGATCCGCTCTTTGTCTTCCAGAATTTTATTAATCTGTTCCGGAAGTTTTGCCAGATTCTGAAGATAATACTGTAATTTTATGTCATCGATGAGTGCACGGCTGTATGTAAATTTTAAAGCCAGCAGATAGATGGCGATCAGCTGGGTACTGTAAGCCTTTGTGGTGGCAACAGCAATTTCAGGACCTGCCATAGTGTACATGACATAATCCGCTTCCCTTGCGATAGAGGAACCAACGACATTGACAATGGCCAGTGTCTTGGAACCGCGCTCTTTTGCTTCGCGCAGAGCAGCCAGACTGTCTGCGGTTTCTCCGGACTGACTGATGACTACAACCAGATCTTCCGGTGTCAGGAGCGGATCACGGTAACGAAATTCGGAAGCAATTTCCACACGAACCGGAATGTGTGCCAGAGACTCTATGACATACTGCGCTGTGATGCCGACATGGTAGGCGGAACCGCAGGCTACGATAATGATCTGACGGAATGCATTCATGACATCTGCAGTCAGACCGGTTTCTGCCAGATCAATGGTGTTTTCTTTATAATAATGATACAGTGTATCGGAAACAGCTTTTGGCTGTTCGTAAATTTCTTTCATCATAAAATGCTCAAAGCCGGCTTTCTCTGCGGCTGCAGCATCCCATGTGATAGTAACGGGCTCTTTTTCTACAATTTCTTCATCTATATTATAGAAGACAGCCTCGCCTTTGCGCAGACGGCCGATTTCCATATTATCAATATAGAAAACAGAGCGTGTATGATTCAGGATGGCTGGGACATCGGAAGCAATGTAGCATGCTTTGTCAGTGATGCCGATGATCATCGGGCTGTCCTTGCGGGCCACATAGATTTCATCCGGATACTCCTGATACATGACAGCCAGCGCGTAAGAACCACGAAAATGTGTCATGGCTTCTGTCAGGGCAAGCAGTGGATTCTGTTCATTTTTCTTATAGTAATAATCAATAAGTTTCACAGCAACTTCTGTATCTGTATCAGAATAAAAAGTATAGCCTTTTTTCACCAGTTTTTCTTTTAATTCTACATAATTATCAATGATTCCATTGTGCACGGCAATGACTGCGTGATCATCACTGCAATGCGGATGTGCATTCACCTCGGAAGGTTCTCCATGCGTTGCCCATCGGGTATGACCGATACCACACTGCCCGGCAATGGAGTTCCCATAATCTGTTTTCTGTTGTAACAGTTTGAGACGACCTTTACTTTTCATCACCTGGGTCGGTGCCTCCTGATTGCGTACGGCGATGCCGGCGGAATCATATCCACGGTACTCTAATTTGGAAAGCCCGTTTAAAAGGATTGGAGCGGCCTGTTCATTTCCTATATAACCAACGATACCACACATGATAGTTCTCCTTTTACTTTATTTTCTTTTACTTTTATTTCAACAATTTAACATAAAGATAAAATTCTGTCAATTCAAAAGTAAAAATTTTTGATGTAAAAATTTGCAGCGAAAATTTGTGCATTTTTACATCAAAACAACAATTGACAATTCGTTTGTTTAGGCATATTATAATGCCAACAGCTGTTGAAATAAAAGAAATAAACTTTCAAAACAACAATATAAAGCAAAAACGAAAAAGAAATTTTTTTTGTTATTGCAAAAGCGAAAAAACGGGAATAACATGTAGAAAGGAGCTTTTATTATGAAAGCAAAAGGAGTAAGATTACACGCAGCAAACGACCTGAGACTGGAAGAGTTCGAACTTCCGGAAATCACTGATGACGAAATCCTTGTAAAGGTAGTTTCCGACAGTATTTGTATGTCAACCTACAAATGTGCGATCCTTGGAACAGAGCACAAGAGAGTTCATGAGGATGTTGCAGAGCATCCGGCAATCATGGGACATGAGTTCGCAGGTGATATTGTAAAAGTTGGTAAAAATCATCAGGATCAGTTTAAACCGGGTATGAAATTTACACTTCAGCCGGCATTAAACTATAAAGGAACTATGTGGAGCCCGGGATACTCTTATGAATTTTTTGGCGGAGATACAACCTATTGCGTAATTCCGGCAGAAGTTATGGAACTGGGTTGCCTGCTTGAGTATAAAGGCCGTGCTTATTATGAAGCTTCTCTGGCTGAACCGATGTCCTGCAGTATCGGAGCCTTTCATGCAGCTTACCATACACAGATGGGTGTATACACACATGAGATGGGAATCAAGGAGAATGGTAAACTCGCCATTATGGCAGGTGCAGGCCCGATGGGACTGGGTGCTTTAACCTATGCATTACACCGTGATGTACGTCCTTCTATGGTTGTTGTTACAGATATCAACCAGGAACGCTTGAATCGTGCAGAGGAATTATTCCCGGTTGCTGACTATGAAAAGGAAGGAATTGATCTTCGCTTTGTAAATACAGGAAATCTTGAGGATCCGGTTGCTGAGCTGATCAAAATTTCCGGCGGTACAGGATACGATGATGTATTGTGCTACGCACCGGTATCTGCTGTTGTAACTCAGTCCAGTGCGATTCTTGGAAGAGATGGCTGTCTGAACTTCTTTGCAGGTCCGACAGACAAAAAATTTAGTGCAGAGATGAATTTCTACGATGTACATTATAATTCTACACATGTAATGGGAACTACAGGTGGAAATACTGCAGATATGATCGAGTCTCTGGAACTGACCGCTGCAAAACGCATCAATCCGGCAGTTATGGTTACACATATCGGCGGTCTGGATGCAGCTGCTGAGACAACTCTGAATCTTCCAAAGATTCCGGGTGGAAAAAAATTAATTTACACACACTTAAGCATGCCGTTGACAGCATTAGATGAGCTGAGAAAAGCAGCAGCCGATAGAAACGACGACCGTTACATCGCTCTGGCTGATATTGTAGATGCTCATCAGGGATTATGGTGTCCGGAAGCAGAAGAATATTTACTTGCAAACTTTATTACAGAATAAGGACTGTCAGAATTCTCCAATCCGTCAGGAATTGAGAGTCTCTGGCGGAGAGGAGAACTATGGATGCAATGGAAATGCGCAGAAATGCGATTGCGGAACTGGTAAACAAACACGGAACGGTAAGTTTTTCACAGATTAAGGAGCAGTTCCCGAATGTGTCAGAAATGACACTCCGTACGGATCTCAAAGCCCTGGATGCGGCAAAAGAGATCGTAAGGATACATGGTGGTGCAAAATCCGTGCAGCTGGTGATCGGTACAGATGATTACCTCACCAGGCGTGCGGTGCGCAATATACAGGCAAAACAGGAGATAGCAAAAAAAGCAGCACAGATGATCCATCCGGATACTGCAGTTTTTCTGGATTCAGGAAGTACAACTACGGAGCTGGCGCGGATGTTCCCGGATCAGTCCAACCTGATCTATACGACAGGTCTTTCCTGTGCAACGGAACTTGCAAATCTCACAAAGCCTGTCATCATGCTGACTGGTGGACAGCTGAACCGCTACAGCATCAGCATGTATGGTATTTCAGCCATTCGGGAACTGGAGCAGGTAAACTTTCATCAGACATTTTTAGGGGTAACAGGGTATTCGGTGAAAGCTGGTTTTACCTGCGGAAATAGTGAAGAAGCGATGTTAAAGCGTACAGCCATCGCACAGGCAGAACAGGTAATTGTTCTGATGGATTCTTCCAAAACAGATATCAAGAGCACTTATACGATCTGTGGATTGTCGGATGTGGACGTTATTATATCCGATGGAGAATTGCCGGAAGATTTTCTTTTGGAATGTGAAAAACATCACATTGTCGTATATTGAGAAGTTTAGTAACTATTCAGATCCATCTCGATTAACCGAGCTTTAGCGAGGGCTGCTTCTTGAATATCATTCAAGAAGATTCATTAATATATCGCTTCATCTCGATGTGGCTTCTCGCCAAATAGATTTACAAGAAAAAGTGCTCGTTTATGCAAGCATAACTCACATTTTTTCTGTAAATCTGCTTGGCTCTGAATAGTTACAAATTTTACATAAAAAGAAAGTTTTCCGGATGCCGGTTTTTCAACATTTCCCATTGGATTCGTAGTATGGGGCTACAAAAGTGGGAGGTATTATTGTGAAAAACAAAGTACAGAAATTCGGTAAGTTCCTGTCCGGAATGGTTATGCCGAATATTGGAGCATTGATCGCATTTGGTTTTCTGGCAGCGCTGTTTATCGATACAGGCTGGATCCCAAATGAAAAATTAAACAGTATGGTATCACCGATGCTGACTTATCTGATCCCGATCCTGATCGCATCTACCGGTGGAAAGATGGTAGGCGGCGACAGAGGTCGTGTTGTAGGTGCAATCGCAGTTATTGGTGCGATCATGAGTGATACATCTATCACAATGCTGATGGCCGCTATGGTTATGGGACCGTTGGCAGGTTTCTGCATCAAAAAATTTGATCAGTTGATGGACGGCCATATGCCGGCGGGATTTGAAATGCTGATCAACAACTTTTCTGCAGGTATCATCGGTATGCTGCTGGCAATTCTGGGGTATGTGGTTGTCGGCCCGGTGATGAGTGGTATTTTAGCTGTTCTGGCAGCAGGGGTAAATATTTTAGTAAGCCACAGTCTGCTTCCGCTGGTTGCAATTTTTATTGAGCCGGCAAAAGTACTGTTCTTAAACAATGCAATTAATCACGGTATTTTCACACCGCTGGCTACTGCACAGGCCGCAGAGGTAGGAAAATCCATTATGTATATGCTTGAGCCGAATCCAGGTCCTGGACTTGGTGTCCTGCTTGCATATATGTTCTTCTGTAAAGATAAAAAGACAAAACAGTCCGCACCGGGCGCAGTGATCATTCACGTATTGGGTGGTATTCATGAGATTTACTTCCCGTACATTCTGATGAATCCGCTTGTGATCATTGCTCCGATCGTCGGAAATATGGTGGCAATTTTCTGGTTTAACCTGACAGGATGCGGTCTGGTAGGACCGGCTTCACCGGGATCTATCATTGCGTATCTGATGATGACTCCGGGATCTGACATCTGGAAAGTATTGGTCGGTGTGGCTATCGCAACAGGTATTTCCTTTGCCATTGCATCACCGATCGTAAAATTAGCAGGCGGTAAGACCAGCCTGGAAGATGCACAGGCAGAGATGGCAGCGATGAAAGCAGAATCAAAAGGTGAGGCTGCGGCTCCGGTTGCGATCAAAGATGCATCTGAAGTAAAGAAAATCATTTTCGCATGTGACGCAGGAATGGGTTCCTCCGCAATGGGAGCAACAAAATTCCGTAATCGTCTGAAAGCAGTATGTCCGCAGATTCATGTAAGCAACACTTCCGTGGACAACATTCCGGCAGACTGCGATATCGCTGTTGTTCAGACAACACTGGCAGACCGTGCAAGAAAATCCGCACCACAGGCACAGCTTGTGACGATTGGAAACTTCCTTGCAGATCCGGCATTGGATGAATTATATGAACAGCTGACAAACAAAGAAAAAGCAGATTCTCTTCAGAGTGCTGAAACAAAAAAGAACGTTGAAAAACAGGAAGAAAAAACAACACCCGTTGAGAAAAAACAGGTTCTGATCAAAGAAGGAATCCGCTTGAATCAGGCACCGGTGTCCAAAGAAGAAGCTATTCAGGCAGCGGGTGAGTTATTACATCAGCTTGGTTACGTGGATGAAACCTATGTAGCTGCCATGCAGGAACGCGAAAAACTGATCACAACCTACATGGGAATGGGTGTTGCAATCCCGCACGGAACCAGCCAGGCCAAAGGTACGGTAAAGAAAACCGGTATTGTATTCCTGCAGTATCCGGAAGGAGTTGATTTTGGTGATGAAAAAGCACAGCTTGTGTTTGGAATTGCCGGAATCGGAGATGAACATCTGGATCTGCTGGCAAAGATCTGTGAAGTATTAGAAGACGAAGAAGTACTGGAAAAAATGAAAACGACGTCCGACCTTGACTGGGTAATGGAACAGTTGTCTTAACGCTTTCGTAGCTTCTTTTGTGGCTAAAATTTAATAGTTGACAATGAAAACGTAGCATCTTTTCTCATTCACTAGTCGTTCGCTACCCTTGTTTTGCCTCGGTTTTATCGCGCTCACTTCCAACTCCGATAAAAGCTGGTCGTTTCTCGCTCGCGCAAAACTCGCAAAACGCGGTCGCTCACTGAATCGTTCATTGAGAAAAGATGCTACGTTTTCTTATTTAAACTGTTTAAAGTTTGGAAAATTAGTCATGTGTAGTGTATATTGACATTGTGTAGATGAAAAAGCTGGAAACAAAATCCAGGACAAGACGGTAGGTTGATTTTCGTCAGCGAAGCGAGCATAGCCTGCCTCCGTGAGTGTGTTTGAGCTCGCTGTGTTTGCGAGCGAGTTCGCGGGAGGAGGCAGGGATAGGCGGCGCAGCGGAGATAGAAAATCATCCGTGTCTGTCTGGATTTTGTTTCCAGCTTTTTCTTTCACAACCAAAATTACGTAAGATGTCCGTTTAGCCAGGTAAGGATATCCGCATAAACGACGTCACGGTCGGTTTCATTCAAAATCTCATGCCGATCTCCCGGATAAAGTTTGATCTGCACATCCCGGATGCCGGCATCTTTATATTGCTGGCAGACCTGCGTCACACTTTTTCCGTTATTTCCAACCGGATCATCCCCACCGGCCACGAAAAACAGCGGCAGACTTTTTGGAATCTGCTGAATATGCGCCGGGTTCTGAATATACTGAATCCCCCGGAACATCTGGTAATATCCGTTGACAGTGAAGCGGAACGTTGACCATGGATTATTGACACAGGCATCAATGATCGCTTCGTCCTTGGTCAGCCAGTCGCTTGGCGTGCGGGCTGGTTCAAATTGTTTGTTATAGCCGCCAAATGCCATATTATCCACAAAGGCGCTGCGATATTCCCAACCGCGAAACAGTGCGATCATGCGGCAGAGCAGCTTGCCAATATGTAGTACAATGCCCGGCTGTGAACCGGTTCCCATGATCACGGCGCCAGCCAGCTCACTGCCGTGCATCTGGATATACTGACGGGTCAGGAAGGATCCCATACTGTGTCCTAGGAAAAAATAAGGCAGATCCGGATATTTTTTCTGTGTCATGGTGCGCAGTGTGTGGATATCCGCAATGACGCATTCGTTGCCATTTGGATGTCCGAAATATCCGTGCTGATCGTCTGTAACGACGGATGCACCATGTCCGAGGTGGTCATTGGCTACTACGTAATAGCCCTGATCCGCTGCATGCTGTGCAAAATCATCGTATCGGTCTGCGTAATCCACCATTCCATGGCAGATCTGCAAAACAGCTTTCGGGGAGCCCTTCGGTTCCCAGATAATGGCATGAATCTGAGTCTTTCCATCAGAGGAAGGATAGAAAATATCTTGTTTCATCATGTATTATGCCTCCGGTTTGATAAGGATTTTAAGCTGGGATGCGCGGTCTTTTCGTCCAAGTCCCCGCTCCTGACAATCATCCAGTGAAACAATGTCAGTTACCATGCCCGGGAAAGAGATTTTTCCGGCAGCAAGCATCTGCAGATACATTTCAACTTCTTCCTGCAGGTATACAAAAGAGGACTGAAAGTCAATCTCAAAAATCTGTGCGGTTCCGAGGGTGAAATTGATCGGCTGCTGAACCGTACCGATCAGCATAACCTGTCCGCCCGGTTTTACAGCTTTTAACGCACAGGTTTCCACGGAGGCCGGATGACCGGAGCACTCGTATACAATGTCAGCGCCTACATCGGAACCGAGAATTTCGCAGATGGAAGCAGCGATATCAGGTTCGGTAGCGGAGTTCAGGAAATAGTCTGCGCCGTAAGCCAGGGCAGCTTCCTTTTTGCTGTCTGTTACATCCAATGCAATGATCTTGTTGGCGCCGCCGGCTTTCAAAAACTGGACAGCGGACAGACCAACCGGTCCCATGCCGGATACAACAACGGAGTCACCGATCTTAAAACGGGACATGCGGATGCCGTGCAGAGCTACGCAGATCACGTCGAAAAGTACCGCATCTTCCATTTTTACATTGTCCGGAACCGGAATGATCATGGTGTGAGCCACATCTTGGATCAGCAGATATTCGGCATAACCGCCGTCCGGCATTCCGATGCCTGCGGTACGTGGAAAACCATGGATGCAGATGTTTGTTTTTCCCTCTTTGCATGGGGAGCAGTTTTCTTTGCAGTGAGCAGGTGGTCCGCATAAGACACGCTGGCCTACCTGAAAACCGGTGACACCCTCACCGAGTTCTACGATGGTTCCGGAGTTTTCATGTCCAAGGATTTTTGGCAGTGGTGTCGGTGTCTGACCGAGTTTGTAAAATTCGATATCAGTACCGCAGATGCCGACGTAGTCAATTTTTACAAGCATCTGGCCAGGACCCGGTTTCGGAACCGGACGGTCTTCGATACGAATATCTTCTTTCCCGTACAATACAGCTGTTTTCATAATAAAAATTCTCCTTTGAAATACACAGTACCCTTGAAATTACAGAAAAATACATGGAAAAATTGCAAGAATACATTATTTTTATATGTTCTATGATATATGGAATATTGCTCATTTTCAAGAGACAAATAAGTTCGCTTTGCGAACGATACTTCTTGAATGATAATTCAAGAAGGGGACGGTTACTAATTACATTACATATGTAAGAAAAATTGACGAACCACGGCAGGTATGCTATACTTTTTTGGAAAAGAAAGCAAAAAGGAGCTTATCAGAATTATGAGTCAGGCAAAAGTTGATCGATATAAAGAAGAGAAGAAAAACAGAAAGCAGACGATGAAAAAAGAGAAAAGAAACCGTGTGCTGGCAAGAACCGTTGGTGTAGTCATTGCAGCAGCAATTGTGTGCTGGATCGGATTTTCCGGTTATTCCTATTATCAGGAGAAGAAACCGACCACGAAGACAGAAATCAGCATGACAGCATTGAATGATTATCTGGGCACTCTGTCAGATACCGACAGTTCCGCAGAATAGAATGTCTGAAGCGGCCGCTGATTTAAAACGGATGAAAAAACAATAGAACGAAACTGGAAAGAAAGGCTCATTACATAAAAGATGTGATCAGTCTTTCTTTTTTATAAAGAAGTATAATGAGGACTGTTTTTGCCAGAGGAAAGCAGCAGACGATGCAGGAACAGTCTGAGGATGAAGAAAATAGCAAAGAATAGGGGAAATATAAGACTATGGGGAAAGTTACAGTTGTTGGGAGTGAAATAAGATGATAAGGATTGCGATTTGTGATGATTCCAGTCAGATGATCGAGACGTTAAAGCAGCAGGTTCTGGCGTTTATGGAGCAGGAGAAGGAACCTGTCAGCCTTCAGACTTATGAAAAAAGCGAGTTGCTGAAATTTGATCTGCAGGAAGGGATGCAGTTTGACCTGATCCTGTCAGACATTGAGATGCCGGGAGTAGACGGTATGGAGCTTGCCGGGATCATTCGGACATATCTGCCGGAAGTGGTGCTGATCTTTGTGACATCTCACATGAAATATGCGGTGGATGCGTATGAATACGGTGTGTTCCGTTATATTCCGAAAAATATGCTGGAGGAACGGCTGCGGCAGGCACTTAAGGATGCGTTGCAGATGATTCATATGCAGACAGAGTCCTGCTATCGGATCACACAGGGAAGCCACATGGAAAAAGTGTCGTACCGGCGGATCCTTTATATTCAGAAAGATGGAAAAAACAGTGTGTTTACGCTGAAACAGGGAGAAGTGATCCGGGAGCGGAAGAGTCTGAACCAGGTGTATCAGGAACTGGATCCGGAGGAATTTGTGTTTGTGGATCGCGGATGCATTGTAAATCTGCTTCATATTTCGCTGATCCGTGGAGATGAGGTGGAGCTGGATAACGGAGAAAAGCTTCCGGTCAGCCGCGGACGGCTGAATGAGACGAAAGTCGCGTTACAGACATTGTGGAGCAGGAATATATGAGTGCGGTAATTTATCTGATACAGATACTGGCGGACAGTTCGGAATATGTGTTGCATTTTGATCTGATCTGCAGGCTGTATCGACAGAAAAAGAAAAAACAGGTGATCGTGGCGGCGATTTTATGTGCCTGCATGGGGACACTGATCTGCCGTGTAAATTTTTTTGGTGTGCCTGCGCTGTTGATAAAATGCATGGTCGTGTGCATTGGAGGCTGGTATCTGGTGAGGGAGGAATCCTTTGGAATTCTTTCTGTGACAGTGTTTGCCAGTGTGATAAAAAGAAGCTGGAAACTGTTTGTGATGGCAGTTTTATTTCAGGAGCGGTTTCTGGGAATGCGCGCAGATGCAGTTCTTGACACCGAAGGACGGATACAGATAGGTTTTATACTGGGAACCTGGGCAGTAGAAATGGTTGCGCTGGTGCTGTGCCGTCGGATGGTGGTTCGGATGAATCTGGTAAAAAATAAAATGCTGAAAGTATTTTTCGTGGCTGTGGCAGGAATCGTCTGCTATGAACAGGTGCTGGATATCGTATGGAACTGGGAGCTGAAGGCTGGTCTGAAATGGAGCCTGATCCTGCTGGCGGGGCTGGTGATCGCCTTTTTCGTGCTGTTGCTGGATCTTGATCTGAGTGGAAAGAAGCAGCGGATCGAAACGGAGACGATGAAACGGGAGCTTCTGGAGGAAAAATACCAGAGTCTGAATGAAATGTACAATCGGAATGCCAAACTGTATCATGATCTGAACAACCATCTGAATACGTTGTATCAGCTGCTGGAAGAAAACCGCGTGCAGGAAGCCAAAGGATATATTACGGATATTAGTGAACCGATTCAGTCCATGCGAAAAATTACATGGACAGGGGTGGAGCTGATCGACGTGGTGCTGAACAGCAAAGCCCAGATGATGCGGGACAGACATCTGACGTATCAGATCAATGCGGAATTCTGGAAAGACGCGGGAATACAGGAGACGGATGTGTGTACGGTGCTTTCCAATCTGGTGGACAATGCCATGGAAGCGGTGCAAAAGCTGCCCCGGCAGGAGTCTGATATAAAAATCACCATGCGGAGAATTCAAAAATTTCTGCTTATACAGGTAGAAAATCCATGTATACAGACGGAGCTGCCGAAAGAGGGACTTCCGGAGACATCCAAAAAAGAAAAAGGCCTGCATGGATGGGGCCTGCAGAATGTAGCGGATGTGGCAGAAAAATATCAGGGAACGTTTCAGTGTACCTGTGAAAAAGGAATATTTTGTGCTTCGGTGATGCTGTTTTTTAATCCGATTAAGGAAGAAGCCTGATTCAATTAGATGAAGAGGTAAGGAAGGGAATTTGATATTACTCACCTCTTACAGAAGTGGGAGTTTCAACTCAGACCGAGATGAAAGTAAGCCATGGAGAGATTAGCGAAAATCATAATCTGTCCATGGCTTTTTGTCTGTATATCGTTGGTTTTGTGATATCTGTAATTCATTCCGAGGTATCCGCATCCGAAACG
The DNA here is from genome assembly GCA_934358495.1 of uncultured Eubacterium sp. Taxonomy (GTDB): domain Bacteria; phylum Bacillota; class Clostridia; order Lachnospirales; family Lachnospiraceae; genus Eubacterium_I. Next base: position 17,778 of record CAKRKO010000040.1, read on the forward strand.
ACAGCTTTGTTTAATGCGGATTCGACGGCGTTTAGCAGCATGGAAGCGGTATACTGATTTTCTTCCGAATAAGAAATATTGTCGACGGACTGTGTCTGGCAGACCTGCTCACTGATACTGTCCATGGAGGACTGCATAAGCGGATACATGGTCGCTACGGTGTCATTCAGATTGACAAAGGACACAGAATTGATGTGATTTTCATCCACGACGACCTGCACATCCAGTGTCTGGCCTTCAAACTGAATGGAAGATGTGTATACACCGGCTTTGTATTTGGGCTGATCTGTGTCTGCTTTCTGATGCCGGCCGGGACCAAACATGTAGATCAGTAAAAAAATAAGTACAATGCCAAGAATAATAAAAATAGTTGTATAAATGACTTCTTTCATGTGAAGTACTACAATTTTTGTCTTTGCGCGCATTCAGCAGTTTCCCCCTCATACCATACTTTGTACATCATATGCAGCTTCGGGGAGATTATGCGTCAATTCGAAAAAATAAAGGAAGCATTTTGAGCCAATTTCAAATATCTGTTTGATTTTCGGAACTATTCGCGGACAAAAAAATACCGTTTGCAGACAAAGAAAACAGAACCGGGAAAAAGTATGCCATAATAAATGCAACAGATCGGAGAACCGCAGAAAGGGGGAAAGGACAAATGACCAATAAAAAAGGGAAGCGTAGAAAAGAAAATAGAAGAATGTGGAAATATCTGGGAATTGCAGCAGTTTGTGCACTGAGTATGCTGGGCAGCGGGTGTGCGGATCCGGAGACAGAAGCAAACGCAGAGTCCGCGATGAGCAGCAGCGAACTATCGCAAAAAGCAATACAGGCGTTGAATAAAAGTCTGGAAAAGGAACAGGGACGGCAAATTGAAGAAACATTTGCGATTCCGGAGTCTGCTGTGGGGGAAGATATTCATATTTCTGCAAGTGTGGAGATACCAACCACGGATATTGGAAAAGGAACTTTTACACAGACGCTGCCAACCATCGAGCAGGTGGAAACCTATCTGACAAACGGGGAAAAGCTGGAGGAAATTTCAGCTCCATACGGAGATCAGGAGTGGTGGCTGCAAAAAGAAATCAATGGAGAGAAAAAATTGCAGATGGGCTATATGATCAATATGGCGGATCAGGTGGCACAGTTTGATAATAAGGTAATACCGAATATGACGGAATGGCCCTATAAAAGAGGAAGCTGTCCAACGCAGGAACTGGAAGACCGGCTTGCGCAGATGACGCAGGAAACACAGGATATTTTTGGTAGTCTGGGAGTGGAAACTATGGTGCTTGATACTGAACTGGGAGAAAAAGAAGGGCACTATATGGTACATGTAACAATGACTTCCTGTAAAGGTGGTCTGCCGTTGGTAAACGAAGATGGCAGTTTTTTGTGGGAAACAGCTTTTTATACGGATGAAGGAATGTCTAGTCTTCATACTAATGGGGCAATAGAGCTGCAGAAACAGAAAAAAGTATCCGTGATCTCTGTGGATGACTTCCTTGCGGTTGTGAAAGAAAATGCTGCAGAGGGGAAAATTAAAGGCTGGAATGATGTGGTGTATACAAAACTGACACTGGCGTATTGTGTGGACTCGATAAATCAGAAGTATTTTCCAGTGTGGCTGCTGTACCCGGAAGATTCGCCAATTACGTATATTTGTGTGAATGCGCAGACGGGAGAAGTGATTTCATCCTGAGTAAGCAGCGAAAACAGCTTGTTTTATTAAATGAAATGTTTACTCAGAAAAAGTACTTAAAAATAAAAGGCATAAAGGTGCCGGACAGGAGGTGTGAGAACCGGATGCTGAGAGAAATGATAAAGCGGTCGGTTTTTAACTGGAAAATGGTGGTGGCCTGTGGACTTGGAATTGCGCTGTTGTATCATGAAATGATATTTGGCTGGGTCAATTTACGGGGAATTATTTTTGAATCGGATTACTATAGTGGACTGGAAGATTTTTTTCTGCTGTTTGCGTGGTCTTCCTATATCATCTATGCCGGGATATTTCCGGGGCTTTCCTATGGCTTTTCTTTTCTGGAAGAGCGGAAAAGTGGATATCTGCAGATGATCCGTCAGCGGATCTCTGTCACGAAATATGTGTGGTATAAAGTGATCGCCGTTGGGATTTCCGGTGGTGTGTGTACCGGAATCACGTTTCTGGTGTCAGTGGGACCAATCCAGTTTTTTACAAGAAATTCTTCAAGGGTAGCTTTTCAAAATAATGACAAACAGGTAATCTGGCAGAGAATCATGGAGGCATATGGAAAAGACAGCGTATATCTGTGTCGTTTTATACTGATGATACTTTTTGGAGTCTTGTGGGCTGAGATTGCACTGCTGATCTCGCTGTTAGTGAAAAACAGATACATTGCATTTGCATTGTATTTTGTGGTATATGAACTGGAATTTCTGTTAATTCCGAATCCGGTGGAATCTGCGTGTATGCTTCGGTATGATGCGGATTATGGGGATAGTCTGCTGGTGCCGTATTTTTATTTTGTATGCGGTATTGTGGCGGTAGCGGTCGTGATATTGCTGATCGCAAAAAGGCAGGTGAAACATGAAGAATTTTAAGATTGTAGTTCATTTGTTAAAGGGACAGATAAAAACTTCTTTTCTGCGAAAACGAGTGCTGGCAGGCTATCTGATTGGAATGGTACTGTCTGCGGTGGGGGCGGAATATTATAACCGTTTTCTGGGAGAGCATTCAGCAAACATGTGGGAAGCTTATGTGATGACGCCGAACTGGATCAGCACGATGGTGTTTTTCGGATTTCTGGTGGTGCTTTCCGATGCACCTTTTGTCCACACGGATTCATTTCTGGTGCTTCATCGGGCAAAACGCAGAAACTGGTATCGTGCCATGTGGCTGTATGTGGTGGTGCAGAGTTTTCTGTATTATGCCGGAACGGTACTGATCAGTACCGTTGTGGCGATAAAGAGGTCATACTGGCAGAATGTCTGGAGTCTGGCTTTGCAGAAGTATGCCGGAAAAGACAGTGTGGTGTCGCGGATCATTGCACCGGATCCTGAGTTACTGGAGCGGTTTTCTCCGACAGAAGCCATGCTGCATACGTATCTGCTGTTTGTACTGATGAGTATTGTATTTGGAAGTATGCTGTTTACGTTGAATCTGTACACTTATCAGGCAATCGGGATTGTCATTGTGGGCGTGATTTATGCGGTGAGTGGTGTGTACTGTTCGGGTGAATTATTAAACAAGCTGTATCCATGGTTTTTGGTAAGTAATCGCCTGCTTGAGAACCATGTGGGGGAACATGCGCTGACGATGCGGCATTCCTACCTGTTTTATCTGTCCAGCATACTGGTGATCTATTTGATCGGAACCAGAATTGTGAAGCGTGCAGATTTTCAATTGACAGAAAGCGAGGATTGATGTGTTACTGTTTATCTCTTATAGAAGTGGAAGTAACGCAGCAGTAATTCCGACAGTGAGAACATGTGGGAGAGAACAGTTGAAAGAAGAGCAGGGGGAAGGACAGCATGAATAATGGAAATAGCATTGGATATCAGAAAAACAGCCGGACAGGTCAGACCGCAATCCGTAACGTTGAGTATGAGGGAGCCACAAAGGAGAAATGGTGGTACGGTGCACTGCTTCTCGGTGTGATACTGGCAGCAGCTGTAGCGTTTTTGGTATTTAATAAAACGGAATTTTTAGGAGGAACCGGATGGATTCCAGCACCGGAAGATGTTGATCCGGAGGCGCGGATCATGTATCCCATTGATTATTTAGATGCAAAGCAGATGGCATTATGGTTTTTTGTTTTTTCACCGGTGTGGTTATTGGGATTATGGTATTGTGAGACGGAATTCAGAAGAGCTTATCTGTGCGGACATCGATATCAGAGCTTGGAGATCTGGTGGAAACAGATTTTTGGAAAGACGATTGGACTGATCATTCTGGCTTTTGGCATCTTTTGCGGAGCACTGACGCTATTTTGCATCTGGCAGAATGACTGGCAGTGGATATATGCGCTCTGCCTGTGTCTGATCGGAGTGCATGGTCTGTTTTTGCTGGGCATTGCATTGTGGCTTTACCTGTTGTCTGGAAATATGAAGCTGGCGGCGGGAATCTGTATTCTCGGGGAAGGTCTGGCAAAGATTTCGATAGGAGTGAAATGCGTCCTTCCATGGCAGGTTCCGTTTTGCTGGGGAATGTATCATTACACTGTGCAGAGCTACGGTGCGGACGGTTTTCGGATATTGCCGGTGATCGTGATCCAGCTCTGTGTGTTTGCAAGTCTGTTTTTTGTAATTTATGGAAGAGGAAAGAAACTGTTGTTAAGGAGGTTTGGTGATGGAAAAAATGATTGAAATCAGACATGTGAGTAAATCCTTTAAAGGGGAAAATGTGCTGCAGGATATCAATCTTGACTTATATGAGAATCATATTTATGGATTTGTGGGACGAAACGGTTCCGGAAAATCGGTGCTGTTTAAACTGATCTGCGGCTATCTGCATTCGGATCTGGGAGATGTGACCGTTCGCGGAAAACAGATCGGAAAGGATGTTGATTTCCCGGAAAATCTGGGGGCCTTGATTGAAAATCCGGGATTTTTATGGCAGGAGAGCGCAATGTCAAACCTGCTTTATCTGGCGAAGATCACAGGAAAGATCGGGAAAAGGGAAGTCATGGATGCCATCCGCAAAGTGGGGCTGGATCCGCTTTCCAGAAAACATGTGGGAAAATATTCTCTGGGAATGAAGCAGCGGCTTGGAATCGCTCAGGCCATCATGGAAGATCCGGATATTCTGATCCTGGATGAGCCGATGAACGGACTGGATGAATCCGGTATTGATGAGATGCGAAATCTGATCCTGGAATTTCGCAGACCGGGCAAAATTGTGCTGATCGCAAGTCACAACAAAGAGGATATTCAGATTTTGTGTGACGAAGTATATGAGATGAAGAATGGAAAAATCTGCAACAGGGATAGTGCGTGATAGAAAAATAATAAAAATTGAAAAAAGCGCTTGACTTTTCGAACCCACTGCGGTATTATATTAATTGTCTTGAGAAAACAGACATGCGCGAGTGGCTCAGTTGGTGGAGCGCGACCTTGCCAAGGTCGAGGCCGCGGGTTCGAGTCCCGTCTCGCGCT
>CAKRKO010000041.1 GCA_934358495.1 uncultured Eubacterium sp.
GAGATTGTACTCCCACTGAGAAAGACTTGTTATTACTCACCACTTGCAGAAGTGGGAGTCTTCTCGACTGAGATAAAGCATCTTAGCAGATTGATTTACCCACTACTTAATCCAGCTTCTGCGCCTTCTGACAAATTTCTTCCAGGTTCAATCCATACCGGGAAGCAATATCCCGGGCATAACTGAGTCCATCCGGAGTCGTTCTGCTGATACGGTAACTTCGCACACCGTCCTCTTTATTTTCCATCTGTGCCACCAGATTATCAATCTTGCTGCGGTTTCCCGGATAATTATTGTACTCCGCAATCTTCATCGGCAGATCATGAATGTGCGTTACAAACAGGCCGCAGCAGCCAATCACGCCAATTCCTGTCAGCACTTCTGAAGCAATATAACCGGCCTCCAGGCCACTGGTACTGGAAAAAGACTCGTCCATCAAAAGCATGTCCGTGTCAGCGAGCTGCCCTAAAATCTCACTCAGACGGGCACACTCACTTTCCAGACGTCCCTTTCCGAAATTATTTTCATCGGAAACTGGGAAATGCGTAAAAATTCCCGTCATCGGACTCATTTTTGCCAGATGCGCCGGTACAAACAATCCAAGCTGGCATAGCGCCTGCGCCATTCCGACAGAATAGGCAAAAATTGATTTTCCGCCATGATTCGGTCCTGTTACAATGTAAAAACGTCCGTTTTCATCCAGCACAAACTCATTGGAAACCACCGTTTTCTCCACACCGCGCATAGCAAGCATCGGATTGTAAACTTGTTTTAACTCGCAAACCTTGTCCTCCACCGAACAGATCTGTGGCCGGCACATTTCAAATCCATGAGCCCGCATATCCAAAATAAACTTCACACCAGCTGTCAGGAAACGAATATCATCTAACAATGCCACGAACATCGCTGTATTTTCCTTATAATAATTCTGAATAATCGGTTCAAAGGCGCGCAAGGACTTTTCAAAAATAGTCTGCAGCGCACTTCCCATGGAATAATTCAATGACTTCTGTTCCTCCCCATGCAGTCCCTTTTGCAGCGGATACAGCGGAGTCATCATAACCTGACGGTCATTCAGCCGATGCTTCATCAGTTTATTAATGATGCTTCCCGCCGAAAACTCCTTTTCATTAACAGAAATAATCCCTGCTTCCTTCGGTCGCAGATTTTCATCAAGGTTAATGCCGATGGTCACACTCTTCAGATAGCCAAAGTTTTTTCCTGTACATGCCATTTCACTCTTCAGATTCTGATATTCCTCACTGCGGGATACTTCATAAATCTGTGCACGGAACCGTTTCATGCCCTCCGAAGCAATATCCGCTGCCGGGTTCTTCTCCAGTTCATTAAAAACATCGGCAAACATATCCACCAGTTCCTCATACATTTCCAGATAACGCACGGCACTCAGCGCTGAATCTACAGAAAAATCACTTCCAAGCACCCGGCGCAGATCATTTACATTCTGGATTTCTGAGACAGACCTGCAAAATACCTCATAAAGCTTTGGATGCTCCACCAGATCTTCCACGATGGCCTGCCGATATTCCAGTACCTGTGGATCCGTAGAAAAAAACTTTTCCAATGTCAGATCTGAGTAGCCACGATACCGGTCATTTTGCAATACCACCATATCATCAATCTGTAACGTCCGGATAAACTCAAACGATTTCATCCTCACTTCATTCGCCGGATCATACTCCGGCGGATATAAAAACCGAAAACCTGTCATTTTCTTTATTTCCTCCCAATTTCCTATAACCGATGCCTTTTCTTCCCTCTATAACGCATCACCAACACTACAATTATACTCAGCACCAGTGCTCCACTGCTGTCAATCAACACATCCGTAAACCGGCCGGCTCTTCCTGGCACAAACAGCTGATGAAACTCATCCGTACATGCATAACCGAATGTCATCGCAAAAGATGCAATATTTCTCCATTTTCCACGGATACCGGACACCCAGAATGCTGTCAGAAACGATATACACAAAATAATATATTCCGTCACATGCGCTCCTTTTCGCACTAGTGTAGAAATCACACCTAAGAGATCTGCATCCGATAATTTCAAGAACAATCCCAGCTTTGCCCGTGCATTTAAAAATAGCTGCACAAAAAAATTGCTTAAATTTGATGACTCTTGCGCATGCTGGCTGGAAAAGCAAAAAATCATAACTGCTACAGCAAGCGGAAAAAGCCAGATGAAATATTTCTTATTAGAATGATTTTTCATAAACGATATGTTCCTATACTTCTATTAATAATCTTTTATAACACTCTTTGTTTTCAGTCACATAACTTATTGATTTTTGTAATCCTCCAGTATAATTCTGTCGATCATTTAGAATAAAGACTGGCTTTCGCCTATTAAAAGAAAAATAGAACACTAAATGCTTATACAAAGTGTAGCATTTGTGTTCTATTCCGTCAATGACGATTAAAGTAATTTATATATTTTTATTTTGTTGGAATTCAATGTTTCATGATATTTCCAGCTGATAACATGGCTATATCACATTTACGATACCAAGTTCGATTGACTTATCCAGCGCACTGGATTAATGGTTCTATTTTTTGCATTTGCAGCTTTTTATATTCCATGGATGAATGGAAATAATATTCCATGGTTATCTTAATATCGGAATGCCCCAGAACCTCACTGAGGGTTCTGACATCCCATCCCATGGTAATACAGCGCGTTGCGAATGTATGCCGCAGGCAATGAAAATTCAGATATGGAATCTGTAATTCCTCTAATATCTGTTTATAAAAAAGTTGTATGGTTCGTGGATCCACGGGAGCTGCTCCCGTTCTTGAAAAGATAAAACGACGAGATTTAGAAAAGATCAAATTCTGATTCAGATATTCAATCAAAAAATCCGGCAGCGGAATCATTCGATAAGCGCTCCGGCTTTTTGGAGATGTTATGACAAGTTCTGTTTTCTTCTTTTTATTTGCTTTAGATGTTATTACAGCAGTGCGCTGCACAGTTTGTATGATTCTGATGTATCCGTTGATCAGATCCAGATTTTCATAGGTCAGTGCACACAGTTCCCCGATACGGATTCCTGTGTAAAGAGCCAGCAGAATCCCGCATGAATACTGGGATGGATGCTCATAAAGGTATTGTTCCAGTAAAGTCTGATTTTCTTTTGAAAACACATGCACAAGGTGATACTCACGAGATAGTTTTGGTATCAGAAGATACTGACTTTTTATGTATCCCTGATCCTGTGCAAGTCGAAGTGTGCTATTTACGATCATACACAAACATCGAAGTGTACCTGTTGCCAACGGATGCCCTTCTACGCTTTTTTTACTGACAGTTGTATAAAACTCATCAATGAACTTCTGGTTGATTTTTGCACAAGTAATTTTTGCGAAATATGGCCGCACATGAAGCCGCACCAATTGTTCATATTTGCAGAACGTAGACCTCTTGATGTTTTCCTTTTTTGTCTCCAGCCATTCATCCATAAGTGTGTTAAAAAGTGTTTGTGATTTGCTCATTTGTAATGTCTCCTTTTTCACAAACTATAGCATGAAACATGGATGGTACTGTTTGGAAATCATACAGGAAAAGACATTTTTCGCTCATTTGTATAAATTTTTTAGTGCAAAATTGTTACAAATAGCATTTAACATAAAAACCCCGCAGGAAAAATGGCTTTACACCACCAATTTCCCTGCGGGGTTCGTTTTCACTTATTAATCGAAATAATTAATCTGCATTGCTGCACGTACATCATTCAATGTCGCTGCTGCCTTCTTTTCAGCAACCTCTGTACCCTTTTTCAAGATATCATATACATCCGGAATACGCTGCTCCCACATTTTACGTCTCTCGCGAATCGGTGCAAGTTCTTCCTGAAGTACATTATTCAGGAATTTCTTTACTTTCACATCGCCAAGACCACCTCGGGTATAATGTGCTTTCAGCTCGTCCAGATTCTGATACTCCGGCAAATACTCTGCAAAGTGCTCCGGTTTGCTGAATGCATCCAGATAAATGAATACCGGGTTTCCATCTACACGGCCCGGATCTTCTACTCTCAGATGATTCGGATCTGTAAACATAGACATTACTTTTTTCTTAATATCTTCGGATTCGTCGGACAGGTAAATGCAGTTTCCAAGTGATTTACTCATTTTTGCTTTACCATCGATACCCGGCAGACGTAAGCATGCCTGATTGGTCGGAAGTACGATTTCCGGCTCTGTCAGTGTCTCGCCATATACGCTGTTGAATTTATGAACGATTTCTTTGCACTGCTCGATCATCGGCATCTGATCCTCGCCAGCCGGAACGGTTGTGGCACGGAATGCAGTAATATCTGCTGCCTGGCTGATCGGATAACAGAAGAAACCAACCGGGATGCTGGACTCAAAATTTTTCTGCTGAATCTCAGCTTTTACGGTAGGATTTCTCTGAACTCTGGATACCGTTACCAGATTCATATAATAAAAGGTCAGCTCTGTCAGTTCCGGTACCATAGACTGGATAAAGATGTTTGCTTTCTCCGGATCAATACCGCATGCCAGATAATCAAGTGCAACCTGAAGGATGTTCTGACGAACTTTCTCCGGATGTTCTGCATTATCTGTCAATGCCTGTGCATCTGCTATCATAATAAAAATCTCGTCATACAGCCCGGAATTCTGCAGACGAACTCTTTCTTTCAATGATCCCACGTAATGTCCGACATGAAGACGGCCTGTCGGGCGATCACCTGTCAAAATAATTTTACTCATGTTTCTGCTACTCCTTTACATACCTAGTATTATATGCCACCAGAGCTTTATCGTCAACCAACGGAGACGTTTATTTCTTCAGTAAATTTTTTTACAGTTCACTCATCATATGGATTCAAATATTGTGAACACATTTTTCAATCTGTATGTTACATTTTCCCGCCCCCATATGTTATAATATAGATGGGTAAATACAGTTTTTACAATATATGAAAGAAGGTATGACTATGAAACAGACGATCATTACAATTAGTCGTGAATTCGGAAGTGGCGGTCACGTTATTGGGGAAAAAATTGCAGAAAAAATGAATATTCCTTTCTATGACAAGGACATCATTCAGGAAATTGCAGACAAAACCGGCTTTTCAGAAGATTTTGTAAAGGAGCAGTCCGAATATGCCCCTTCCCAAAATATGTTTGCCTACGCATTTGTCGGCCGTGACCACACCGGAAGCTCTCTTTCCGATCAGGTCTATGCTGCGCAGACACAGGTCATTCGCGATCTGGCAGAAAAAGGTTCCTGCGTTATTATCGGGCGCTGCGCCGACTACATTTTAAAAGATCGGCCGGATACATATCATATCTTTGTATATGGAAATGAAGCTGAAAAAATTTCACGTACCCAGCAGCTGTTCCATTTACCGGAAAAAGAAGCTCTGGCAATGAACCGTGGTATGGATAAAAAGAGACGGCTTCATTACGAATACTATACTGACCGCAAATGGGGTGATCCAAAGAATCACTGCATGTGTCTGAATACCAGCGTACTTGGTATCGACCGCTGCGTACAGTATATTATAGAATTGATTCAATCTAATCAGTAATATAAGGAAATCCGTGAGTGCTGCACTCACGGATTTCTTTGTATACTACTGCTTATCTTTGCTAATCTCTCGACTCTATCACAAGCAGTATGCCATCTTTACAGTGGATTGTTGCTGTTTCTGCGTCCAGTTCATTGCTCACTCCGCGGGCAATTCCGCTGACAAGTGTAAAATCTTCCACTTCGTATGCAAATCCCTTCAATGTGATACCTGTCACCTCAGGTGTAAATGGAAGCAGAGAAACATACTTTCCAAACTGATCTGCCTTCTTCAACGCTGCCTCGCCCTGTACCATGCGAATCCGGTTATGAGCATCTACGATCTGACAGGATACTTGTCTGTCCAAAGCCAGCTTCAACATCTGAATATTTCCCATGACATGATCCAGACGTGTTCCGGTGGCGCCGATCATCGTGACTGCATCCGCTCCGATCTCAATTGCACGAAGTAATGCAAGCTCCGTATCTGTTTCATCCTTATGCGACGGGAAACGCTCCATCCGCTCCGAACAAACCGCCTTAAAATACTCATAAGACTCTTGATCCACAGAATCGAAATCACCCAGAATCAAATCCGGTATAATCCCTGCCTCATGACAAAACTTCATACCAGCGTCAGCACATACTACGTAATCCCACTCTCGTTCTTCTATATATCTGGCAGCGAATTCACTCTGAATTGTTCCTCCAGTCACAATCAATGTATTCACTCTACTCACCTCAACTTTAATCAATTCAGAAACGGCCTCACAAACTTACGTCTTATTTCTCCATCACATCAAGAAATGCCTTTACGTTCTCCTGAATATTCCCTTTAAATACTGCCGTTCCAGCCACGATTATATTCGCCCCTGCATCCAGAACTTCCTGCACATTCTTCAATGACACACCACCATCGACCTCAATATCAGCCTGGCAATGTTTCTCTTCCATCATTTTCTTCAGATCACGAATCTTCTGTGTTGTATACGGAATGTATTTCTGTCCGCCAAATCCAGGATTGACACTCATCAGCAACACCATATCACACTCCGGCAGAATGTAATTCAACACAGAAAGCGGAGTCGCCGGATTCAGGGCCACGCCTGCCAGCACGCCACGATCTTTGATAGCATGAATGGTTCGATCCAGATGTTTGCATGCCTCTGCATGTACAGTAATCAGATCTGCTCCGGCCTCTACGAACTCATCGATATAGCGCACCGGCTCATCAATCATCAGATGCACATCAAAAATACGGTCAGAACATTTCCGGATAGATTTGATAACCGGAAGTCCAAAGGAAATACTCGGCACAAAACTTCCATCCATAACATCGATATGCACATACTGTGCGCCTGCCTCATCCAGCATTTTTACCTGCTCGCCAAGAATTGAAAAATCAGATGCAAGCAGTGACGGTGATAAACAATTCATTTTTTATACTCCTTTTTCTTTCCCAGCAACTCATATTCGCTATGCAAAAATAAGACATCCGAATCGTTCAATTGCTGATAATCATTAACCATGGTCAATATTTTCTTTTATCTTTTAGTTCATTATAAATCTGTACGTAATTATTATATCGGCTCTGGCTTATTTTCCCCTCTGCCAGCGCTTCTTTCACACCGCAGTCCGGCTCACCGATATGGCTGCATCCAGTAAAACGGCAATTCTGTTCATGCTCCACAAACTCCGGAAATAAGGTTCCCAGTGTCTCTTTTTCAAAAAAATCAGAAGCCAGGGAGCTGAATCCCGGCGTATCAAAAATATACGTCTCCTCATCCAACATGATCAGCTGCGAATGACGGGTGGTATGTTTGCCTCGCTGGATTTTCTCACTGATGGCTCCGGTCTCCATCTGTACATCCGGTGCCAGCAGATTGATCAGTGTGGATTTTCCAACGCCTGACGGTCCTGCAACAGTTGTTGTCTTTCCCTGCAGTGCCTCCCGCAGTGCAGTAATTCCCTTTTCTTCCTTTGCACTCAGGAAAAACAATGGATATCCACTGGTCTCATAGGCATCCCGCAGCTCCTGAATTTCTTCTTCCGAAGCCAGATCTTCTTTATTAAAACAGATCAGCGTCGGTACCTCCTGCTGCTCCATCATCAGTAAAAAACGATCCAGCAGATTCAGGTTCGGTTTAGGAGATGTTCCCGCAAAAATAACCAGTGCCTGATCCACGTTGGCTACTGCCGGACGGATCAGTGCATTTTTTCTTGGAAGGATTTCCACCACGTTCCCGGTCTTTTCCTCTTCATTGATAATATCAATTTCTACATTGTCTCCCACCAATGGTTTCATCTTTTTCTGGCGGAAGGCACCTTTTGCTTTACATTCATAGATACCGGATCCTACTACAGAAACGTAGTAGAATCCGGCAATCCCTTTTACAATCTTTCCCTGTTTCATACTTTTTCTTTACTCTTTGTTGAAAGAAATCTCTTTTTCCTGTGTGGAAGTTGCTGCATTTCCATCTGCATCGGTATAATGCCAGGTGATCACAATGGTTCCCTTCGGCACATCGATATTGTGTTCCTCAACGGTATACGGGAATGATGTCACACCATTCCAGCTGTTGATGAGATCACTTCCACCGGATTTGTACAATTCAATGTCTGCAGATGTTACCGTTACATCCGTTGGTGCTTTCACCTGGGATCTGATGTAATAAGATATTTTTTCCGGTCCGCTGCTGACTACAATTGTAATTGCAGTGTCTTTATCCACGTATTTACCAGCATCAATGCTCTGGCTGATAACATTTCCGGCCGCCACGGAATCACTGTGCTCCGTGCTTGTGGTAACGTTAAACTCGGAAAGTGCATTTTTGGCATCTGACTCCGACATACCTTTTACGTTCGGTACTTTGATGGATTCGCTTCCCTGACTGACGTAAATGGTTACCTTTGTACCTTCTTTTACCGTTGTTCCAGACTTCGGATCCTGTCGTATTACCTGACCGGCAGGTACATCATTGCTGAATTCAAATTCGCGGCTGACCGTAAGATTCTTTGCCTCGAGAGCTGACATTGCAGAATCAGAGGTCTTTCCGGTTACATCCGGCACATCGACTTCTTTCGCATTTTCTTCCTCGGATCCAGCGGAAACAGTAACTTTTACGGTAGTACCGGTCTTGACTGTTTCACCTTTTGCCACATCCTGATCGATGATCTGACCTTTCTCGTATTCCTCGGAAATCTCAGTTCCGGACTCACTGACTTTCAGACCAAGTTTTGCAAGTTCTGTCTTTGCCTCGGAAAGTGTCTTTCCTTTCAGATCAATCATGACAACGGTTTCTTCCTCCTGCTGTGTAATGGAGGTATCATTGATTTTATCTTTTTTCTTTCCAGATCCAAAATGGAAAATATCAAAAAAGCTTCCCACAATATAAATTACAATGATTGCAATTACAATAGCTACGACAATTCGCATAATGCCTACGATTTTTTCCATCTTGGAATTCAGGAAACGTCCCTCTTCCTCGTCATCATCATCCTCGTCGTATTCACTCATATCATAATCTTCGTCATCCGCATCTGCTATCGATGTCTGCTCTGACTCTGTCTGCGGATCTGTCTTTACATTCTCTGTCTGTTTTTTAATCTGATTTACTTCATCATCCGTTAAAACTCTTGTTTTGTCCTGGCTGAATGGCACCAGAGTTACGAAATCCTCATCCGGGCTCAGCAGTGATTTGCGCAGATCGATCAGCAGACTCTCCATGGAATCATAACGGCGGTCCGGACTCTTCTGGGTACATTTCTGGATGATCTTTTCCAAGCTGATTGGCAGGTTCGGCGCATAAGTACTTGGCGGAACCATCTCATCCTGCAAATGCTGGATTGCTACAGCTACGGTACTGTCTCCATCAAACGGAACACGTCCGGTCACCATCTCATACATTACGATACCTAAGGAATAGATATCACTCTTGTTGCTGACATATCCATTTCTTGCCTGCTCCGGGGATGCGTAATGCACAGATCCCATAACATCAGAGTGGATCGTATTTTCAGAAACGGCACGGGCAATTCCGAAATCTGTTACTTTTACTTTGCCATCTGTGGAAATAATGATGTTCTGCGGTTTTATATCCCGATGCACGATATTTTTCGCATGGGCTGCCTGAATACCACGTCCCACCTGAATGGCAATACTCAAAGTTTCCTTATAGTTTAACTGTCCCTTTTTCTCAATATAAGTTTTTAATGTAATGCCTTCCACGTATTCCATAACGATATAGTGAATGCCATTCTCGCTTCCGACATCGTAAATATTGACGATATTCGGATGCTCTAGTCCCGCTGCTGACTGTGCTTCGCTGCGGAATTTCGTTACAAAATTAGTATCTTCACTGAATTCTTCTTTCAGCACTTTGATTGCCACAAATCTGCCCAGGGTATGATCTTTGGCCTTATAGACGTCAGACATGCCGCCGGTTCCGACCTTTCCTACGATCTCGTAGCGGTCAGCAATATACGTTCCATTTTTTAACATTCTGTCACCTCATCTAAATTGGGTTCTATTATTATAACAGTGATATTGTCTTTTCCACCATTTTTGTTTGCAAGTTCAATCAGCTGCTCTGCTTTATCTGAAAGACTGCATGTTCCATGCAGGATCTGCAGTATCACTGCGTCATCCACCATGTTTGTCAGTCCGTCTGAGCAGAGTACGATATACTCTCCCGGGTTCAGCTGTCTTTCAAAGATGTCGATTTTCACCTCATCCGACACGCCGACGGCCCGCGTGATAATATTTTTATCCGGATGCGACTTCGCGCTTTCCTGATCCATCTGACCAAGCCGCACCAGTTCCTGAACAAGAGAATGATCCTGGGTCACCTGCGTGATCTCATCTCCGACCACATACAGGCGGCTGTCACCCACATTTGCCACAAGCAGTGATCTCCCCTGAATCACCGCAGCCACGACGGTCGTGCCCATTCCTTTCATCTGCTGATGCGCATCCGCATATTCCTTCAATTTCCGATTGGCTGTCTCAATACCTTCCGACAAAATCGCAATCGGCTCTTCCTCCTTGCTTCCCTCGATGGAACGAACCGTCGTCTCCACCATGTAACGGGATGCAAATTCGCCTGCTTTATGTCCCCCCATACCGTCTGCTACCAGAAACAGATTGGGCAGTTTTCCTACAGCCTCTTCTGAGGAATAGAGATAGTCCTGATTCATTTCTCTCGTGCTTCCAATATCTGTAAGAGAACTTATCTTCATCTTCTAAGAGTCCTGCCTTTCTGAGAACCGCTTGCGCAACTGTCCACATGCGCCATCTATATCACGGCCCATTTCTCTTCTAATAGTAACATTTATTCTACATTTTTCAAGTTTATTTTTAAATTCCTGCACCGCTTTTCCGTCAGGTTGCACAAAATTGCGTTCCTTAATTGGGTTAACTGGTATCAAATTGACGTGACAATTGATGCCATTGATCAGTTCTGCCAGTTCTTTTGCATCTTCCCCGGTATCGTTGACGCCAGCCACGAGACTGTATTCGAAAGTCACTCTCCGCCCGGTCTCCTCAAAATAATCCCGCAGTGCATCCACTACCTCATGAATCTCATACGCCTTTGCCACCGGCATCAGTTCAAGTCGTTTCTCCTGATTGGACGCATGCAAGGACAAGGCCAGAGTGATCTGCAGATCTTCTTTTGCCAGATCGCGGATCCTCGGTACCAGACCACAAGTAGATACTGTAATATTTCGCTGGCTGATATGTAAGCCGTTTTCATCCGTCAGCATCTGAATAAAGGTCAACAGGTTGTCGTAATTATCAAGCGGTTCCCCGGTTCCCATGACCACCACGTTTGACACGCGCTCTCCGGTATCCGCACTGATCCGGTAAATCTGTTCCAGCATTTCCGCCGGAGTCAGGTTTCGTACCAGTCCGTCTAACGTTGACGCACAGAAACGACAGCCCATACGGCAGCCCACCTGGGAGGAAATACAAACGGAATTGCCGTGTTTGTAGCGCATCAGCACACTTTCCACCATATTATGGTCTTCCAGTTCAAAAAGATACTTTCTGGTTCCGTCGATAGCAGATTCCTGCATCGTCACCTGCTTCAATACTGTATAGATGCAGTTTTCTGAAATCTGCTCTCTTAACTTTGCCGGTAAATTGCTCATCTGCTCCAGGTCATCTGCCAGTTTGACATGCATCCACTGATACAGCTGTTTTGCCCGGAATTTCTTTTCTCCGTGTTCGATTGCCCACTGCTCCAGCTGTTCCAGCGGCAATGATTTGATATCTGTTTTTTCCATATTTATACTCTCTTATCTGCGATGCATTTTTGCCATAAAAAATCCATCGCATCCTTCATATGGGAAACACTGACGCATCTGCTCCAGTTCAAAGTCAGCATGTTCCTCTAAAAATTTATGTACATTATCCTCATTTTCTTCTCTGGTCATTGTACAGGTGCTGTATAACAGCGTTCCTCCTGCTTTGACATAGCGACATACCACACCAAGGATTTCCTGCTGCAAAGCTGCCAGCTCTGCAATTTTTTCTTCTGATGCGTTGTATTTAATGTCTGTCTTTGTACCGATGACACCCAGGCCGGAACAAGGCAGATCTGCGATGACCACATCTGCTTTTTGCTCCGCAGACTGGTCAAATACTCTTGCATCCCATACTTTTGCTGTCATATTTGACAGTTGGCAGCGGTCAATATTGTCCTCGATCATTTCCACTTTATATTCGGTCAGATCTCTGGCCTCCACATGACCTGTCTCTCCGATCATCCGGGCTGCATACACGCTTTTTCCGCCCGGCGCAGCACAGACATCGATTACCTGGTCTCCCATCTTTGGTGCCGCCAGTTCCACTGCCAGCATAGATGCTGTATCCTGTACATAAAGAAGTCCATTCTCAAATTCTTCAATTTCATCCAGTGCTTCATAACCTGATAAAAACAGGGCACGTTCCACCTGGTCATTTTGCTTCACCGTAATTCCCTGCTGTTTCAGAGATTCGGTAAGCTCCTCCATAGAAATTCTGTCTGTATCCACCTGCACCGATGTCGGATGTGGCTGCAAAAAGGCTTCCAGACTTTTTTCACATGATTCTTTTCCGTACTGATCCATGAAACGCTGTACCATCCAATCCGGAACCGAATAACGCATGGACAGATATTTCACCGGCTCTTTTTGGGCATCCGGCAATTTTACCTGATCCATATTCCGTGCAATGCTTCGCATCACGCCGTTTACAAATCCTTTCAGTCCCGAAAAGCCACGTTTCACTGTAAGTTTTACTGCTTCATTACAGGCTGCGGAATCCGGCACGGAATCCATATATTTTAACTGATATACGCCGCTTCGTAAGATAGCAGCGATCACTGGTTTCATTTTCTTTACTTTTGTTTTGGAAAACTGGTTAATGATGGCATCCAGTTCGATCATCCGCTCTATCGTTCCCTGAGACAATCTTGTGATAAAAGCCCGGTCCTGCTTTGGCAGATAACGGTATTTGTCCAGTACATCACGGATGGCAATATGAGAGAATTCACCATCTCTGGTCACCGCCAGCAGAATGTCCACAACCAGATTTCTCGTATTTACGTTATCGCTTCTACTCTTCGTCATCTCTGCGTCGTCCTCCAAATAAGATGATCAGTCTCAGAAGCTGCAGGATCATGGATGCAGCACTCGCCACATATGTCATGGCTGCTGCCGTCAGTACCTTTCTCGTATCCTTCAGTTCTGCTCCACCCAGAATACCGCTATGCTCCAGTTCCTGCATCGCCCGGTGGGATGCATTGAATTCCACCGGCAGTGTGATCAGTTGAAACAATACTGCCAGGAAAAACATAAAAATACCCACCTGGATAAATACCATACTCATGGAACCGCGGAAAAACAATCCAATAAGGATCAGCGGCCAGGCCAGATTAGAACCAATATTTGCAATTGGCACAAAGGCACCGCGCAACCGCAGCGGCACATAACCTTTTGCGTGCTGGATCGCGTGTCCGCACTCATGCGCTGCCACACCCACTGCTGCCACAGAAGTGGAATTGTATACACTGTCTGACAGACTTAATGTCTTGTTTATCGGATTATAGTGATCTGTCAGTTTTCCTGAAACATGCTGCACCCGCACATCGTGAATGCCAGCATCCCGCAAAATCCTCTCTGCAGCCATAGCACCTGTCATTCCTGACATGCTGCGTACTCTCTGATAGTAACTGAAGGTACTGTTCATTTTTGCCGATGCTGCCAGACAGATGATTGCTCCGATAATCACAAGTATATAAGTATAATCCATCCAATAAAAACCATAATATCCGTAAGGCATTTTTTTCACTTCTTTCTGCTTAATTCTGAAACTATATGATTCATGCTTAGTTTCCCAGTTTCATTCCTTCGCTTAAGGCATTTCCGCGCAAAAATGCATCTGCACTCATGCGTTTTTTGCCTTCCAGCTGTACTTCCTCCAGCATCAGAATACCCTCACCGGTCTGTACGCCAACTTCATGCTTTGTCACAACTGCCAGCTCTCCCGGTGCTTTGTCTGATGTCTCATCCTTTACAGCTGCCGCCCAGATCTTCAATGTCTTTCCATTGAGATAAGTATATGCACTCGGCCACGGATTTAAACCTCGGATCAGACATTCAATCTCTGCCGCCGGTTTGGTCCAGTCAATGATACCAAACTGCTTTTTAATGATAGTTGTCTTGGTCGCAGCCTCATGATCCTGCTTTGTATAAGTAGCTGTACCGTTTTCGATGGCTGCCAGTGTACGTACACACAGATCTGCACCAACGACACTCAGACGGTCAAAAAGGCTTCCGCCTGTCTCTTTTTTATCCAGAACGATTTCTTCTTTCATGATCATATCGCCGGTATCCAGTCCCTCATCCATACGCATGGTTGTCACGCCGGAAACTTTTTCTCCGTTGATCACCGCCCACTGGATCGGTGCTGCACCTCTGTATTTTGGTAACAGAGAAGCATGTACGTTGACACAGCCGTATTTCGGCATTTCCAGAATCTCTTTTGGCAGAATCTGTCCGAAAGCAACTACCACGATAATGTCCGCGTTGAATGTTTTCAAATATTCCACACACTCCGGCTCCCGTACACGGCGCGGCTGATAAACTTCAATATCATGCGCCAGCGCTGCTTCTTTCACCGGTGGAAACTGCATGGCTTTTCCTCTGCCCTTTGGCTTGTCCGGCTGCGTTACTGCAAGGACAACTTCATGTCCTGCTCTGATCAGTGCTTCTAATGTTCCCACGGAAAAATCCGGGGTTCCCATAAATATTACTCGCATCTTTTACTCCTCGTCGATTTCTTCCCATTCTTCCTCATCGTCCGGATCTGCATACTGTACGTCATGGATCTCACCTTCTACTTTTTCCACATACATATGTCCATCCAGATGATCCAGTTCATGACAGATGGCTCTTGCCAGCAGGCCTTCGCCCTCGATCTCATACGGTTCCATATTTTCATCGTATGCTTTTGCTTTTACGTAATTCGGGCGGGTTACCTGACCGGCTTTTCCCGGAAGACTCAAACATCCCTCATCGCCTGTCTGGCTGCCGGATGTCTCAATGATCTCCGGATTTACCATGATGATCGGACCTTCTCCCACATCAATAACAACAATTCTGCGGAGTACGCCAACCTGCGGTGCTGCCAGTCCAACACCGCATGCCTCATACATTGTATCCAGCATATCGTAGATCAGGTCGGAGATACGCGGTGTAATCTTGCTTACCTCACGACATGTTTTTGTTAATACCTCATCACCCATGATTCTGATTGTTCTAAGTGCCATTTTTCTCTCCTCGTTTCTTCTATTAGTTAGAATCCGTTCATCGGATCAAAATCAAACTGAATCGTTACAGTCCGAAATGCCGGTTCCTCACTGATGTAAGTTTCCAGCATATTTTTAATGCTGACCAGCCTCCTGTAATCCGCTGCTTTGATATAAAGAACCTTGCGAAAAATATCATTTACCTTGGAAACTACCGCATCTGCAGGTCCAATAACCTGTACTTCTGCCGCATCTTCCTCTGTTTTGGTCAGTATCTTACATTTTAACATATCTTGTGCCTGTTTGACCAGCATTTCCTGTGAAGCCGCCGCATGAATAACCAGCATGTGCCATTTTGGCGGATAATGAAGCATCTCTCGCAAAAAAATTTCCTGCTCAAAAAATGCCTCGTAATCCTGCGCCGCTGCTGTCACCACGCTGTAATGTTCCGGTTGATATGTCTGGATCACGACTTCTCCCTGCCTGCAGCCACGGCCTGCACGGCCCGCCGCCTGCGTCAGCAGCTGGAACGTCCGTTCCGGTGCCCGGTAATCGCTGATGTGTAAGGACAAATCCGCCGCCAGGATACCAACGAGCGTCACATTTGGGAAATCATGTCCTTTGACGATCATCTGTGTACCGATCAGGATATCTGCCTCATGATTGGCAAAAGCAGACAATATCTGCTCGTATCCGTCTTTTTTTCGGGTCGTATCCAGATCCATCCGAAGCACCCGTGCTCCCGGAAACTGCTGATTTACGCTCTGCTCGATTTTCTGCGTGCCTGCCTTAAATCCTCCAATGTAAGGAGAACCGCAGGAAGGACAGTTTTTCACCATCGGCTGCTCATAGCCACAGTAATGACATACCAACTTTCCGTTATTGTGCAAGTTCAGTGACACGTCACAATGCGGACATTTGATCACTTCCCCGCAGGAACGGCAGGACACAAATCCCGCCACGCCCCGTCGGTTCAAAAACAGCATGATCTGCTCTTTTTTCTCCAGACGGTCGTTGATCAGTTCCCGCAATTTATCGCTGAAAATCGAACGGTTTCCGTTTCTTAATTCTTCCCGCAGATCCACGGTATATACCGTTGGCAAAGGTCTGGCACTGACCCGCTCTTTCATGACAAGCAGCCGGTAAATACCCTGTTTTGCACGGTCATAACTCTCCACGGATGGCGTTGCGGAGCCAAGTACCACACCTGCACCACACATTTTGGCTCTGGCAATAGCGGTCTCCCTGGCATGATAGCGGGGTACGCTCTCGCTTTTGTAAGCCGCTTCGTGCTCTTCATCCATGATGATAACACCTAAATTTGGAAAAGGTGTGAATAATGCAGATCTTGGTCCGATCACGACATCCAAAAGTCCGTTTTTTGCCCGTTCAAACTGATCCGAACGCTCTCCTGCGGACATCCGGGAATTCAGAATAGATACCCGGTCTCCAAAATGATTGTAAAAACGAAGGACTGTCTGAAACGTCAGCGCAATCTCCGGGATCAGCACAATAGCCTGTCTGCCGGATTTCACCACGGACTCAATAATCTCCATATATACTTCCGTCTTGCCGCTGCCGGTAACACCGTGAATCAGGCAGGGGCGCAGGTCTCCCTGTTGCCATCCTGTCAGGATTTCATCCACGATGCGCTGCTGCGTCGGATTCAGTGCTACCACGCTCCCCTGCTTTTTCATCCGATCCAGTGGATTTCTCCAGTTACGAACCGTTTCCACTCGGATCAGTTCCCGCTCCTGCATGGCACGAATCACAGAAGCTGTAATATTCAGCTTCTGTGTCACCGTCTCATAGGGCAGCGGAGACTGCTTAAGCAGCGCTTCCATCAGCCGAGCCCGGGCGGTCTGATGCTTGCGCTGTAGCTCTCCGAGCAGTGCCTTCGCCGTTGCGGCATCTGGCTTGAGCCAGATCAGGCGTTTCTCCTTATCCGCAGTTTTCTGCTTCACCGGAATCACCGTTTTCAACGCCTGATTCATGGTTCCGCCGAAATTTTCGCGGATCCATGCCGCAAGAGTGATCAGCTGCCCTTCAATAGAGATTCCATCCCGCAGAACCCGTCGGATGGGTTTGAGCCGGGACGGTTCAAGCTCCGCCCGGTCTGTCACTTCCACCACATAACCGTTCACACTGCGATTCCCGCGGCCGAATGGAATCTCCACCGGTATTCCAGGGTGAATCTCTCCCTTGAGTTCCTCCGGAATTCGGTACTGAAATGTCCGATCCAGTTTCTCGTGAGAAATATCTATAATAATGTTTGCATACAATGTATTTTTATCCATAGCACTCCTTTGTACTCTTCTCTGCTGACTGTTAGTTTACCAAACCTTGCACTTCATGGCAAGTTTCCGATCATCCATGGGATATTTTTGTCCCTGAATCTCCTGATACGTTTCATGTCCCTTTCCGGCAATGACCACGATATCCCCTGGTTTTGCATGGGAAATGCCATAGGAAATGGCCTCTTCCCGATCCGGGATCCGCCCGTATTTTCCCTTTGCCGCTTCCAGACCAAGGCAGATCTCATCCGCAATTTTTTCTGGATCTTCCTCTCTGGGATTATCTGTGGTCACCACTGTAAGGTCGGATAGCCGTCCGGCTGCCTCCCCCATCTGAAATCTGCGTTCCGACGCCCGGTTGCCGCCGCAGCCAAAAATGCAGATGATCCGCCCCGGATGATAATCCCGCAGAGTGGTAAGTAGTGCTTCTAGTGCCATGGCATTATGTGCATAATCCACAATAACGATAAAACGCGGCGACACAGGAAGCATCTCGATGCGCCCCGGAACCTGTATGGTGTGTAATACTTGGTCAACTGCTTCCTGTGGCAGCCGATAATGCTTTGCAACAGCTATGGCAGCCAGCGAATTATATATAGAAAATTTGCCCGGAGCATTCACTACTACAGTCCTCTTTTCCTTCTTCCTGGACAGTTCATACTGTACCGCCAGGCGGTCACTACCTCGCAAAAGCCTCGAATTGGAAGCCTGATAATCTGCCTGTCTTGAAAATCCATAAGTAATCACCTGTCTGCAACTGCTGCCCCGCCGCATCTCCTGCCAGTACGGATCATCCTGATTAAAAATCCCGGTACGGCACTGACAAAACAGCCGGTGCTTGCATGCCACATATTCTGCAAAATCCGTATGTTCCCCTGCTCCGATATGGTCTTCCCGCAAATTGGTAAAAACAGCAGCTTCAAACACGATTCCATCCACCCGATGCAGTTTCAATGCCTGTGATGACACTTCCATCACCACGTAGTGACAACCGTTTTCCACCATTTTCTGCAATATTTCATACAATTCATACGATTCCGGAGTCGTGTGACTGCTTTCCTGCTGCCAGGAACCGTAGCAGACTTCAATGGTTCCGATGAGCCCACATCTCATTCCCGCCGCCGCAAGCATCTTCCAGATCATCCAGACTGTTGTGGTCTTTCCTTTTGTTCCGGTCACGCCGATAATATTTAACTTTTCCTGAGGATTGTCAAACCATTGTCGAGAAATAGAAGCCAAAGCAACTCTGGTATCTGAAGTTTCCAACACACAAATTTTCCGCTTCTTATCATTGTTTTGTGATCCATCATCTTCTTTCAGCAAATCATATTTTTGTAAACTACCGATATCCTGTGAATTATCAATCTCTTGTTCAATATTCCCATTAAAATCTTGCTCTGGTGATTTGCTCTCTCCCTGATTCCCTTGTGCATCCTGACAAAACAATTCACAAATTCTGTCTATCTGCTTATCATACATCGCACCTTCCTCCGTCAGGATCACCGCAGCTCCGCGTTCCATCGCCTCCCGGATAAACGCATGCCCATCCTGCCTGCTTCCCCGAATGCAGACAAACAATGCTCCCTGCTCTGTTTTTCTGCTGTCATACGTCACCTGCGTCACTTCCCGGGGCAGTTCCCCCCGGATACGCCGACAGTTAAGTTCCTGCAACAGTTTTTCCGTCTGCCGCATATCAGTCTCACCCCCTAATTTACCGTTGTATTTAAGATATGAATCCTTGCGCTGTTCCGTGTCTTTTGCAGTTCACTTACGCAGTCATTTTCCTTACGTTTCTGTTCTTTTTTCCGTTTCGAACAAAGTCTGAATTTTCGCACAAAAGCACCGACTGAATAGTCAAATTTCTACACATACAACGGCAACTCTCTATTGAATTTTATAACTTCATAGTATATGATATTTAAGATAAAACTTACAGTTCTCACGCATATCACATGTGAGCTGTGAAAATATATACATATCAAGGAGGAGCCCTATGAGACATTTAATGAGCCCGTTGGATTTATCCGTAGAAGAAACAGATAAATTGCTCAATCTCGCGAACGATATTGAAAGAAATCCGAAAAAATATGCACATGCGTGTGCCGGCAAAAAGCTTGCTACCTGCTTCTATGAGCCAAGTACCAGAACACGACTCAGTTTTGAAGCAGCTATGTTAAATCTTGGTGGATCTGTACTTGGTTTTTCCAGTGCTGACAGTTCTTCTGCTGCCAAAGGAGAAAGTGTTTCTGATACCATCCGTGTCATCTCCAGCTATGCTGATATCTGTGCAATGCGTCACCCAAAGGAAGGTGCTCCGTTAGTTGCCTCTGAGAAATCTGACATTCCTGTGATCAATGCAGGTGATGGTGGTCATCAGCATCCGACCCAGACACTTACTGACCTTCTTACGATTCACAGTCTCAAAGGCCACCTTGACAATCTGACCATTGGTTTATGCGGTGACTTGAAATTCGGACGTACCGTTCACTCACTGATCCATGCCCTGATTCGTTATCCTAATGTGAAATTTGTTCTGATTTCTCCGGAAGAACTGCGTGTTCCAAGCTATATCCGCGAAGATGTCCTTGCACAGAACAACGTTCCGTTCAAAGAAGTAGTCCGCCTGGAGGACGCTCTGCCGGATCTGGACATCCTTTACATGACCCGTGTACAGAAAGAGCGTTTCTTCAATGAGGAAGATTACATCCGTATGAAAGATTTCTATATCCTGGACAAAGCAAAAATGGAGCTTGCTCCGGAAGATATGCTGGTACTCCATCCACTGCCTCGTGTAAACGAGATTTCTACAGAAGTAGATGATGATCCGAGAGCAGTATATTTCAAACAGGCTCAGTACGGCGTTTATGTTCGTATGGCCCTGATTCTTACACTATTAGGAATGGAGGAGGTATAAGCAATGTTAAATGTAGGTGCTATCAAAGAAGGTTTTGTATTAGATCATATTAAAGCAGGCATGAGCCTTTCCATCTACCATGATCTGAAACTGGATGAACTGGATTGCTGTGTCGCTATCATCAAAAATGCCAAAAGTAACAAGATGGGCAAAAAAGATATCCTGAAAGTGGAATGCAACATCGACAACTTAGACCTGGATATCCTTGGTTTTATCGATCACAACATTACCGTGAACATCATCAAAGATGAGCGTATTGTGGAGAAACGTGCATTAAAACTTCCGACATCTGTAACAAATGTCATCAAATGCAAAAATCCGCGTTGTATCACATCCATCGAGCAGGAACTGGATCAGATTTTCCTTCTGACTGATCCGGAGCATGAAGTATATCGATGCAAATACTGTGAAGCAAAATACAAGAAATAATCCTACAGTTCACTCATCACATGTATTCAGATAATGTTCATGCTTGCATGAGGAATTATCTGGATATATTGTGATGAAGGGAGCGCCTTTTTATGAGCAAAAATAGTAGCATATACGTTTGCCTTCTTGAACCAAGTTCAAGAAGTATCGCTCGCAAGCGAGCTCTTTTGCGAATGGCGCAGGTGAACTGTATAATAATTTCCAGAAGAACAGACCACATACCTTGCTATGTGGTCTGTTTTTTTATATAATAAACACTGATGAGGATTACGTTTTTACTCATTATTTCAAGGAAAAAATCATTTTCATGAGGAGGGTTTTTACATGATCATTCCAAAGTATTTTGAGGACAATCATATCTTTGGTGTCAACGATGAGCCAATGCGTGCTTATTACATTCCGACATCACCGGCACAGGATCCGGACTGGAAAATCCGCACGGAAACGGATCGTTTCTTATTACTGAACGGCGATTGGAAATTCCGGTATTTTGACAGCATCTATGATTGTCAGGAAGCTTTTTATGAAGAGGGGTATGACACGAATCACTTCGACACACTTCCGATTCCATCCAACTGGCAGGATCACGGCTACGATATCCATCAGTATACCAATACACGCTATCCGTTCCCGTTTGATCCGCCATATGTACCACACGAAAATCCATGTGGTGCTTATGTCCGCAGCTTTACATACCAAAAACCAGAAGGAACCGCAACTTACCATCTGAATTTTGAAGGTGTGGATTCCTGCTACTATGTATGGTTAAACGGCATATTTATCGGATATCATCAAGTTTCTCATTCCACCGGTGAATTTGATATTACAAATACTCTGCGTGAGGGTGAAAACACACTTGCCGTTCTCGTTTTAAAATGGTGCGACGGCAGTTATCTGGAGGATCAGGACAAGTTCCGTAATTCCGGTATTTTCCGCGATGTTTATGTATTGGCCAGACCTCAAAATTATATCCGCGATTTTTTTGTCCAGACGCAGTTAAAGGACAACTATACCGCTGCTGATGTAACGATCCCGCTGACCTTTGCCGGTGAATCCATCCCGGTTTCTTACAAACTGACCGCTGCCTGCGGCTGCATCGTTGCTGAAGGTATTTCCAACGGAGACAGCATCACATTTTCTGCTTCCGACCTCACACTCTGGAATGCAGAACATCCGTACCTGTATACACTGACACTGTCCACCGACAGTGAAACGATCCGTCAGCGCATCGGTTTCCGTGAAATCAGCATCAAGGATGCCATTGTATACCTGAACGGTCAGAAAGTCCGTTTCCGCGGAACCAACCGTCATGACAGTGATCCTTATGTGGGTTCTGCTGTTACACTGGAGCATATCCGCAAAGATATGAGCCTGATGAAGCAGCACAATTTTAATGCCATCCGCACAAGCCATTATCCGAATGCACCGGAGTTTTATGAGTTGTGTGACGAATATGGTTTCTATGTCATCGACGAATCCGACATAGAGATCCACGGTGTTGTAAATCTGTACAACCTGAATATCTGGAAAGAAGGAAAGAAAAACCCGTTCCCACCGTTTTTATCTGACAACGAAGACTGGACAGACAGCGTTGTAGACCGTGTCCAGAAAAATGTAATGCGTGATAAAAACCGCACCAGCGTACTGATCTGGTCCATGGGAAATGAGGCCGGTTACGGTTGTACCTTTGAAGATGCCCTTGCCTGGACAAAATCTTACGATCCAACCAGACTGACCCACTATGAGAGTTCCATGCACCATCC
>CAKRKO010000042.1 GCA_934358495.1 uncultured Eubacterium sp.
TCGATAGCTCAATGGTAGAGCACTCGGCTGTTAACCGAGTTGTTGTAGGTTCGAGCCCTACTCGGGGAGTTTTTTCGTAAGTAAGTGTTTTCAAAATAGATTTTTCTATATTGACGTATTTATTTGAAAATGATATAATACAGAAGATTTCTCAATTAGATATGGCGACATAGCCAAGTGGTAAGGCAAAGGTCTGCAACACCTCTATCACCAGTTCGAATCTGGTTGTCGCCTCTTATATAACCTCAGAAATGATAAATTTCTGAGGTTTTTTATATTATAGTAAACTTGAAAAAAACTTTATTGTAAATGGTTTATTTGGTATTATAAAAATAGGAAATAATAAAGTTGAAGATACAAGGAGAAACAGATGAGAAAAAAGACATCGCAAATAAAAAAATATATTGTTGCAATAACTGCTTTTATTATTGCGATGATGATTGGCATTTTAGTATTTTTTGCCGGAGTACAGCAATCGGTGGAGAAAAATTCGCAGAGAACAATGATGAATAATGTAATGCGCCAGAGTGAACATTTACGTAAGATTTTAGTTATTCACTATCAATACCTAAATGAACTGGCAAAGGAAATGGGAAATGATGGGGAATTAATTTCTCAGGAACATCTGGATAAGTTGGTCAGTATTTCTGAGTCTACTGAGTTAGAGCGTCTCGCATTGATTGAACCGGATGGAACCGCACATTATGATAATGGTGCGGTAAAAAATGTTTATCACAGACGTTATTTTAAAGAAGCAATGAACGGACAGCAGACATTGAGCGATCCTTTAGAAAGCAGTGTGGATCAGGAAACAAGAGTAGTTCTCGGTGTGCCGGTGTATGATAACAATCAAGAAGTGATTGGAATTCTGGGAGGCTCTTATAATGTAACAACATTAAGCCACATGCTATTTGATGATTTATTTGATGGGGAAGGCGATACACTTATCGTTAATCGTACTGGAAAAATTATTGCATACGAGGATGGAAATGATGAAAAAAAACAGTTTCTATATGGTAATAATTTATTTACTTATTATGCAGAAAAAAATAAAAATCAGAATGATACGCTGAATAAGATCCAGGAAGATTTTAGTGAAAACGAATCGGGATTTATTCGTTTAAGCTTAGATAATACAAATGCAGAGAATTATTATATGACATATACGCCAATAGGAATGAATGACTGGATGCTTTGCTATATTGTTCCGGTTAAAGCAGCACAGAAAACATACGATTTCATTCAGAAATATGAAGCAATTTTTTTGTTGGTATTCTGTGTGTTGGTGGTAATGCTGGTTATTTACATTGGATGTAAGAATCATCAGGAAAAAGCAAAATTGCTGGCAGTAGCACAGCATGATACACTGACAGGATTATATAACAAGGACTACACACAGAAGTTTATCGAGCAGATTTTACAGCAAGAGAAGGGGCTGCACGGTTTTATTATTTTAGATGTGGATTATTTTAAAAGTGTGAATGACAATTATGGACATATTGTCGGTGATAAGGTCTTAAGTATGCTGGGGAAATTTTTGCAGAAGCAGTTTCGGGAAAATGATATCTTAGGACGTATCGGAGGTGATGAATTTGTTATTTTAATGCGGGATATTTCTCAGCGTGAGAATGTAGAACAAAGAATCAACGATTTATTGAAAAAGATTCCGGCGATGAAGATTGCAGAAATGGATAATCAGAGTATTACGATCAGTGTCGGTGTGGCACTGGCACCGGAAAGTGGCAATACATTTATAAAACTATACCGACATGCAGATCAGGCTCTGTATGAGACAAAGCGGGCAGGGAGAAATGGGTATTCCATTTATAATCCAGAGCATGCAGATTAAGGTACAACAAAATAAAAAGTGACAGATACAGTTTTTTGTGAGATGTTTTTCGTAGTTTCAACAGGAGCGTAACCTTTGGCACAGATAAGAAAGCAGGAAAAACGTATGAGGAAAAAAAGAAGAAAAAAACAGGCGAAGATCATACTGCTGTCGATGTGTGTATTGGTAGCATTGGGGATAGGAATTATCAGCTATGACCAGTATATTCGGGAGGAGATTTCTAAGGAAAGTAGTGAACATTTACTGGCAACGTATGAGCAGGTGAATCGGACATTTACATTATTTGCAGAACGAAACTGGAATGCCCTGTCTGACTGGGACAGTGAACTTCAGAAACTGGCAGATTCAGGAGGGATAACATATAATTGGAAAGAATATGCAGAACGTAAGTCTGCCTGGGCATACAGTGATTTTTACTTGTTTAATGAGAATAATAATTTTGTAACAGCAGCAGAACGAAAAGGAACAGCAGATTCTATCCGAAATGTGTTTCAGGAGATGTATGAGACAGAGAAACCTATTGTCTCCAGTTATATCGCAAGCAGTGGCAAGCGAAAAGTTGTTTTTGCCATTCAGACGTCCAAACCAATTGAAATGAATGGTGTGACTTATACAGGGCTGGCGGTCAGTTATGATAATGATAAACTCTCATCCAATATTGTGGGAGATATCTATAAAGGAAAAAGTGATTGCTATATCTTAAAACCGGATGGCACAATCCTTTTTTCAGTGGAGTCAAAGACGGAAGTGAAGACACATATGTATAATATGATAGAGGCACTTAATGATACAAATGCATTTCACGGAGATAATGTGGAGAGATTCCAGAAAGATATTTCCGATGAAAAATCTGGAAGTGTATTCTGCACTTACAATAAAAAACAATATTATCTGGTCTATCAGCCGGTTGGAATTGAGGACTGGAGTATTGTCGGAATGGTACAGCGGTCAGTAGTAGATGCCGGAATGCGGAAAGTGCAGAATATCACATGCATTATTTTTGTTGCATTTGCATGTGGGTTGAGTTTGTTTGGTGCAATTATTGCAGGAAACGAAGTCAGAAAGAAATTTCAAAGAAAAGAAGTGGAAAAAAAGGAACTTGAGTATAAAAAACAGTTGGCAGACGAGCTGTTTTCCGGAATTGGACAGATTGTAGACCGTTTTTCTGTATGCAATTTAAAAACGAATCGTTATGAATATCATGAGCATGTATTGGATCATATGATTTATCCAGAGACAGGAAACTATCAGATGATGGTTGAAACTATTTCCAGAAAATATGTATGTATGACAGAGACGGAAAATGCGAAAATCGGTCAGTTACTTGCACCGGAGTATCTAAACCGCGTCCTTCGAAAAAAAGGTGATATCCTGAAATTTGAATATCGTGGAAGAAATCAGGATGTCTATAAAATAATGAATATTGTACCGATTGAGTGGGATAAAGACGGAACTCTGGTACGTTTTTTGCTAATCACACAGGATAATGGACAGCAGGTGAAGATGAAGAATATTGCAAATACAGATGGCCTGACCGGATTATTTAATGAGCGGTATTTCAGTTCTGTTCTGCGGATCAAAGAGCAGAAAAAGCATCCATTTGTGCTGTTTTACCTGGATCTTGACAGATTTAAACCGGTCAATGATACCTATGGGCATGATATGGGTGATAAGTTGTTAAAAGGTGTGGCCATGCGTCTTTATGATTGTGTCCGCGAAAAGGATTATGCTTTTCGCATCGGTGGCGATGAATTTGCTATTATCGTCAGTGCCAACATGGATGATGAGCAGTGTCAGAAAATGAAGGAGCGCATCATTACAGCTGTCTGTCGTTCTTTTCTCATTGATGGAACGGAACTGTCTGTCGGTTGTAGCTGTGGCTATGCTGTGTATCCGATGGAGGATAACAGCACAGCAGAGATTCGAATTCTGGCAGATCAGCGGATGTATGAAGAAAAAGCGAAAAAACATGCTATGGAAAAAGATCATAATATCAGAAACAAAAACTGATACAAGTAGTAGAGAAAGTCAAGACAGAAGATAAAAGAACCAGATGATTTTCTTTCGAAAAAAGAACTACACGGAAGGAGAAATCAGATACTCATGAAAATAAAATCCAAAATTATGATTGTTGATGATAATGAATTGAACAGGCAGATTCTGATGACAATTCTTGGTGATGAATACGAATATGTGCAGGCGGAAAATGGACGTGAAGCAATACATATACTTCAACAGGATCTCACAATAGATTTGATGCTTCTGGATATCAATATGCCGGAAATGAATGGATTTCAGGTTTTGGAGCGTATGAATACATTTCACTGGATCAATGAAATTCCTGTAATCATAATCTCTTCGGAGGAAAAAAAATCTGTCATTGAGCGGGCATATATTTTTGGAGCAGAAGACTATATTTGCAGACCGTTTGATGCGTTTACCACACGGAAGCGTGTACAGAATACGATCAACTTACATGCAAACCAGAAACGGCTGATGCAGATGGTTTCGGATCAGATTTATGAAAAGGAAGAAAACAATAATCTGATGATCGGAATCCTGAGCCATGTTGTTGAATTCCGAAACAGCGAGAGTGGGGAACATGTCATTCAAGTTCGTACGGTAACGGAATTGCTCCTGCATCAGCTGATTAAGAAAACAGATGAGTATGGATTGTCAGAGTCAGATATTGCCATGATCAGTACAGCTTCTGCACTGCATGATGTTGGTAAAATCAGCATTCCGGAAAGTATTTTAAATAAGCCGGGAAAATTGACAAAGGAAGAGTTTCAGATCATCAAAACTCATACAACGATCGGTGCGGATATTATCAGACAGATGGCTTCAAAGCGGGAAAAACCACTGCTTCGTTTTGCCTGGGAAATTTGTCGATGGCATCATGAACGCTGGGACGGAAACGGTTATCCGGATGGACTGATCGGTGAGCAGATTCCGATTTCGGCACAGGTAGTGGCATTGGCAGATGTCTATGATGCGCTGACCAGTAAACGGTGTTATAAGGATGCTTATGACCACGAAACTGCTATGGACATGATCCTGAATGGAGAATGTGGTGCATACAATCCATTGCTTTTAAAGTGTATGCATGAAATTGCACCGGAATTAAGAAAAGCAGAACTGTACAGTGAGGAAAATCTTGCTTATCGGCATGAAGCTGATCAACTGGCAAGGGAAATCATGCAGAAAAAAAATCTGCCGCACAACGACCGTGCGCAGAGAATATTGGAAGTGATGCAGGAAAAGATTGATTTTTTTGCTTCATTGAAAGGTGGAATCCAGTTTGATTATAATTCCATTTCCAGACTGGCAAATGTGGTAAACTGGAACGAACCGCCGCAGTATCGTCATACAGTCATAAATGTTGAAGATACAAACTGCTTTAAATATCTGAGTCAGAAGGATTACCACCGGTTGAAGAATGCGTTGGATGCAACGACGCCGGAGAATCGGGAATTTTCTATGAGTATCATGATGCCGCAAGGGAGTGATTTTGAGTGGTGTGATCTGAGAATTCATTCATTGTGGTCAGAACAGCATCCGGATCATTATATCGGAGCCGTGGGTCAACTGATCAGACCGCAGCAGGAAGTGGGAGATCTACCGGTTCTGGTTGACTTTTCAGAAGGAGAAAATTTGGAAGGAAAAGCAGTGCAAAATGCAATGAAACAGCTTGAGCAGATTTTTGATTATGTCCGTCTGGTAGATCCGGCAGCCAATGCCGTTTTAGAAGTCGATCAGAAAGGTATCCTGAGGAAAACAGATCAGCACTGTGCTGCTTTCTGGGATACAGGTGGCAATTGCGCAAACTGTATTTCGTTCCGGGCTCTGACACAGAAGACAATGTTGAATAAACTGGAATTTACCAGGTCAGATATGTTTTATGTGGTTGCAAAGTATCTGTGTATCAACGGAACACCGTGTGTACTTGAGATGCTTTCCAAAATGAACGAGGGGCGCTGGATCGATGCGAATGGAACCAGATTTTTACTGGATAAAAGCCGTGGAGAGCACAGAGAACTGTTCTCAGATCCGTTGACAGGAACTTATTCCAGGCGTTATTTTGAGACATATATCATCCATATGGAAGGAATGGAATGCGTGGAAATCATCGATGTGGATCAGTTCAAACGGGTAAATGATACATATGGGCATCCGGCCGGTGATGTGGTGCTGCGGGATATTGCTGAAGCAATCCAATCTTGTATACGGAGCAATGATATTTTGATCCGTTATGGTGGGGATGAGTTTTTGCTGCTTTTCCCCAAAATGACAGAAAAAGATATGGAAGAGAAAAATATTCGGATTAAAAAAGCAGTGGAGGATATTGTGATTACAGAATATCCGGATCTGCATCTGTCTGTCAGCATTGGTGGTGTCTGTGGTGTGCATCCGATCAGGGAAGCAATTCATCAGGCAGATCAGTTAATGTATGAAAATAAGAGAATGTTGCAAGAGTGAAGATCTATGGAAGCAGATTTCATTTAGCTATCATATTTCTCTGATATGATATCTGTATACAGATGAATCGGATAACATACGGGGGAAATAAGATGAATGATACTTTGATACAGAGTTTTTTATCAGTAGCAGCAGAAGGCAGTTTTTGTAAAGCAGCAGAGAAAATCTATATTTCTCAGCCAAATCTGAGCAGAAATATCGCACGTTTGGAAAAGGAATTGGATACGCAGCTTTTTGACAGAAGTGGAAAGCGTATTGCGTTGACGGAAGCAGGAAGAATTTATGAGAAGACCTTTAAAAAGATGAAGCAGTGTTTTGCAGAAGCAAAAGAACGTGTGGAACGGTTAAATACTATGGGTCAGGGGTTAATTCGTGTTGGATATGTCAATGGATGGAATATCGGTATATATATGTAGCCGATTCTGCGGGAACTCCGCCTGGAGTATCCGGAAATCAAAATTTCGCTTGAGGCTTTTACGATGCAGGAGTTATCTGCACGTTTCCAGATGGGACAGCTGGATTTGATTATTACGTTACAGGATCATGTGACAAAAATGTATGATACGAAGTCCGTGGTGATTGACAATGCACAGGAGATGATTCTTTTTTCTTCCATGCTCTTTCGCAGCCGGAAGAAAAACTGGAAACCGGAAGATTTTTGTCAGGAGACATTTTTTGTGTTGTCAGATGAGAGAGAGGATATGCAATTTGAGAGAGTGCGTGCAATTGGAAAATGGAAAGTTCTCTGGTCTGAAAGAACTGATTAAACCAGTTGGAGAGCAGACAACCATGCTGGTTCTTCAGGTTGGTTTACTTGGAGCTATCGGTGGTGTCGTAGCAGCATCTCCGGCTTTCCCGGTACTGACAAACGGACTGTTACATATGGGTGGTCCTGCATTATTCAAAGTAGTACTTGCAATCGCATTACTGACAGGTGCTTCCGGATCTGGTCCTGCCGGTCTGTCAGCAACCTTACCGTACATGTCTGAGACATTTGCAAGCATGGGTATCAATATGAGTGCTCTGCACCGTGTATCGGTATTTGCATCCCAGACATTGGATACATTACCGACAAACCCTGGATTTATCATTGCAACAGGAATTGCAGAAGTTGAGATCAAAGATTCTTACAAATATGTATTTATCACAACCGTATTAAATACAACGATCACAGCACTTATCGTTGCACTGATCCTGACAATTTGCCCGGGTCTGGCATAAGTAAGAAATTCATTCTAAAACCATAAAATTAATAAAACGTCAGTTCCGACTAAGGTCGGGGCTGGCGTTTTTGTCAATATCCTCTGGCAGTTTAAGGAAAACTTAAACTGCTATTTCTTTTTGGATAAGATATAATCATAACAAGAGAGTCAACATACTGGTATGATTGACGAATAGAGGAGGGCAACTATGAGAGGTCTGGATTTGATGAATACCATCAGTCGATATTTTTTTCTGGGACTGACAGGTATGGCAGGAATTGCTGTCGTGATTGTGGCAGGATATTTTCTGGTTTATAAAAAATTACTGAAAGGGCAGAAGAAGCTTGGAATAGGCAGATTGGTGTGGCTGATCCTGTTTCTATGTTATCTTCTGATGCTCGGAAGTGTGACTTTGTTGAGTCGTGGAAACAGTTACATGAGTGTCAGATATCCATTGTTTTATTCTTATCGGGAGGCATGGTATTCTTTTTCTGCGCAGGACTGGCGAAACCTGATTTTAAATATCGTCATGTTTGTACCACTTGGTTTTTTAGTGCCAACAGGCATACGCAAAATGAGAAAATTCTGGAAAACCACAGTATGTGGTTTGATGATTACGATATTGATCGAACTGACACAGCAGCTGTCGCAGCGTGGTGTGTTTGAGTGGGATGATGTGTTGAATAATACAGTCGGCGCAATGATCGGATATGGATTGTTTATCGTTGTGTATGCAATTTTTATCAAACTGAAGTCTGCAAAATCAGGTGCCGGAAAACCGATGGAATCAGAGCAAAAGATTTCAACAAAAACAGTGATTGGATGTCAGATGCCACTCATGATTACCTGTATATTTTTTGCAACAGTTTTTGGCGTTTATCAGCATCAGGAACTTGGAAATCTGTCTGCCAAGTTTTCCACTGCGTTTCGCAAAAACAGTCTGACCGTGACAACGGACCAGAAGTATTCCGAGCGGGAGCAGGTTGTACAGGTGTATCAACTGACGCAGATGAACCGGGCAGAAAGTGAAGCGTATGCGGAGAAGTTTTTTGCAGACCTGGGAGAAAAGCTGGATAAGAACCAGACGATTTACTATGAAGATACAGGCGTATTTTATGCGGAGGATGGAAATACGCTCTGGCTGGATTATGCGGGGCTGACCTGGAATTATACGGATTTTGCCATCTTGTATCCGGAGGATGAGGTCGTGGCTGAGAACAATGATATATCGGAACAGGAACAGGCTGGAACGGATGCATTTTCAGAAGAAACATCAGAGGAACGGACCACGTCATTGGACAGCAATCATATCACAGAAGAGGTACCGCAGCTTGTTACAGATGCGTCAGAGGAGACAATTCGTACTGCATTGCAAACGTACGGAATTACTGTTCCGGAAGGTTGTACATTCAGCAGTGATGGAGAGGGGAATTATACGTTTACAGCCAATCAGATCAAAACAGATAGCGGTATGTATGACGGAAGTATAGATTGTGCTTATTACAGTAATGGAAAAATGGGAACGGTCTGGAATCGAATGATAAAGTGCGCTGGATATAAAGATTTTGAAATTATATCGGAGCAGGAAGCTTATGAGAAAATTGCGGATGGAAAATTCCGGCTTTGGACGGATGATAGTGACACATATGATATTCGGGTTGGAAAAGTATCACTGGTCTATGAAAAGGATTCCAAAGATTTCTATCAGCCGGAATACAGATTTCGGGTGACAATCAATGGAACGGACAATTCCATTTATATTCCTGCGTTGAAATAAGTCTTTATTATGTCCAGATAGTAAATCAGTTGAATGCACAATACAGCGTAGCCAGGTACCAATACAAATAAACGAACGGTGTTAGTGTAAATACGAAGTTTATCTTTTTTGACAAAGGGCATCAGTACAGATAATACAATGATGACCGTTGAGAGGATATATGGGACAAATATGAGATTATCAAAGGTGTGATATCCTGGCGTCGGATATTCATCTCTGACATAACCAATCCAATAGCAGAGACAGCAGAACAATAAAAGGTAAATTACGGTTAAAATATTGGCAATTTGTTTCAGTTTTTTTGAAAATGTCCAGTTCATTCGTACATCCTCCCTATATTTGTGAAGCATTGAAAAGTGAAAGTTCTTGTAACAACATACTTCTGTTAAAAATAAAAGATATATTTGACTTTTCCTGTTTCTGCAATCCGATATATTCTGCTGTTCGTATCTTCTTATCTTCATATATGAAATTTTACCCCAGAGATGTCATGCAAATCAACTTAATAAATCTTACATTTTCTTAAATCCGACAGACAAAAATCATTTTTCTATTGTTTTATGTTACGATGTATATACGAAAAACGTGTGGGGAAAAAATAAATTTGATGAAGTGGGGGGTAAAAATGCAACATAACATATTGATTGTAGAAGATGATCACGATCTCAGAGAAAATATCTGCAGTATTTTACAAAATGAAGGGTTTGATGTGACAGAGGCAGCAGATGGAATACAGGCTCTGGAAAAGCTGGATACATCCATATCCCTGGTAATTCTTGATATTATGATGCCTGGAATTTCCGGTATTGAGACATGCCAGCAGATACGCAGGTTCTCCTATGTACCGATTCTATTTCTGACGGCAAAATCCTCAGAAAGTGATAAAGTACATGGGTTTTATGCAGGGGGAGACGATTATTTAACCAAACCGTTTTCCTATGTGGAACTGATTGCACGGGTAAGGGCTTTGCTACGGCGAAATGAATATTACAAAGAGAATAAAACATATGAGGAAGCGAACGGAACCGGGGAAGAGCTACAGAGAAATAATATTACTTTAAAAGTAAATCTACATCAGGTAATTGTGCGGGGAGAAGTAGTTGAATTAACAGATACGGAATTTGAACTGTTATATTTATTTTTAAAACATCCAACAAAAATATTTTCCATTCAAAATTTATATGAAAGTGTGTGGAAAGAACCTTTCCTTACATCCTGTGCCAATACTGTCATGGTACATATCCGCAGATTGCGTATGAAGATAGAAGAAGATCCGAAGAAACCTGTGTTGATACAAACTGTGTGGGGAAAGGGATATCGTTTTGGATAAGGGCAATGATATAAAAAGAGAAAAAACTAACCGGGGCTATCGATATCAAATGGCGCGATTACTGATGCAGGCACTTCTGACAGGGGCCTGTGTGTTTCTGATCGTGTCATTGTTCGGGACAAAGATGTTAGAGCATTATGTGAATAACTCTGATTATCTGTTTCGCATGGAAACACATCGTATCTATACATTTCAGACATGGGTAAAAGATAATGACATTTCTGTCATGAACACAGATCAGATTAACGATTGGATGAAAAAGCAACATTTGTCGAATATGCTGATTCAAAAAGAGGAAGAAATCGTATTCTGCGAGATCGCAGATTATAAAGTGTCCTTTGGGAATGTTGAGAGAATCCCGTTTCTGTTTGAACATTTGCAGAAAAATGCGCATCGGGTAATTTTTTCTGATGGCATGGCGGATGTATTTATTTACGAGGGATTTGAGCAAAAATTTTATCTGATCGTGCTGGTATGCGGAGGAATCCTTGGAATGATTGCCTCTGTGCTGATTATTTTTCGGAATTTAAAAAGGAATCTGGAGAGTATTCATCAGCTTAATCTGAGTATTTCAGACATTGGAAAAGGTAATTTGACACTGCCGGTTCAGACTGATGGAACGGACGAAATTGCTTATCTGGCATCGGGAATAGAATCTATGAGGGAATCTTTATTAGAAATCAGACAGCATGAGCAGGAAATGAAAGCGGCACAGCAAAAACTGGTTTTAGGTATGGCGCACGATTTACGAACACCGTTAGCTGTTTTATTAACAGATCTGGAATTGCTGAAAAGACAGGATACAGAGGAGCAACGCTTGAAGTATGCAGAAAGAGCATTGAAAAAAACATTGGAAATCCGGGCACTTTCGGATCAGCTGTTTGAATACTTTCTTGCGGCTTCAGAGGAACAGATAGAGTTGGAACCATGGGAAGATGCAGAATATGCCCTGGGAGATTATTTATCTGAGCTGTGTTTGTTTTTATCAGAGGAAAATTTTCAGGTTCATGCGGAAAATCTTTTTGCAAAAGAAGTGAAAGTGCGTATTCATACCGATTATATGAGTCGGATTATTCATAATTTGTTTTCAAACATAAAAAAATATACGGACAAAAGAGATCGTATTTTGATTGCAACCAGCTATACAGATACGGAGCTGATGATTTCATGCAAAAACAGAATTGACCGAAATGCTTATCATTCCGGAACTGGTATCAGGACAAAAAATATTGCACTGATGATGCAGAAAATGGGCGGAAAAACAGAGCAGATTGCAGATGCATATTTTTATGAGACGCGGTTATATTTTCCAATTCAAAATTTAAAGGAAAAATAGTGCTTGCTCTGTAACGAAAGCTTATAAAAAGCTATTAATGAACAGAAAGACGTTCATAATAAAAGAGATAAAGTCAATTGTTCTGGATCAGCAGATATTGTTGGAAGTTTGGCAAATAAAGAAATCGTATTGGATTTATGAGCGTACATTTTTGCAGGAAGGAGGGGAAACGCAGATGCAGGATATGGATGCGGTGTACCGTCAGCATGCACAGACAGTGTTGAAATATCTGATGTCATTGACCCGTGATGCGGATCTGGCAGAAGAACTGACCCAGGAAACGTTTTATCAGGCGGTACGGAGCATCGACCGTTTTGATGAAAGTTGCAAGATTACGACCTGGTTGTGTGCCATTGCCAAAAATCAGTATTTAGCCTATGTAAAAAAACATGCGCGCATGCAATATGAACCGGACGTAGATAGACTGTATGCTGGCACGATAATTTTGCAAACAGCGGAGTCTACAGAAGCGGAAGTCATTCGGCAGACCGGGCAGATGGAATTGCTGAAGAAGCTGCATGCGTTTCCGGAACCGGGCAGAGAGGTGCTGTACCTGAGACTGTTCGGAAACTTGTCTTTTCGGGAAATTGGTGAAGTGATGGGAAAATCGGAGAACTGGGCGCGGGTGACTTTTTTCCGGGCACGCACGAATCTGAGGAAGGAGTTGGAAAAAGATGAAAAATGATCTGACATGCGAAGTAGTGCAGGATCTGCTTCCATCTTATGTGGATGGGTTGACAAGTGATGTGAGTAATCAGGCAGTGGAACAGCATTTAAAAATATGTGAAAGTTGTCAAAAATTATATAGTGAAATGAGAGAACCAATGACCGGTGAGGCAATGTCTGAGATCAATGATGAACAGAAGGCAGATGCCAAAAGATTATCAGAAATAGATTATCTGAAAAAAATCCGAAAGACAAATCGGATGCGGATTCTGACAGCAGTGCTGCTGGCTGTAATTGTGGTTGGTGTTGGAATCTGGTGCAAGGCATATGTCATTGGCCAGAAGGTAGAGCAGACAGAGTTTGTTTATGCGGATGTGGTAGTTGATGGACAGAAGGTATCTTTGCAGGGCATGTTGCTTGATACATCAAAAGGTGTGGCAGATGTGGCCTTTCAGGAGCAGGATGGTATTGTGACAGTGTCTTTGTGGGAAACGAAAAAGTCATCCTTTCATACCAATGAGTTCCAGGCGGATTATGACAGTACTGGTGAGGTAAAACAGGTTGTTCTGGAAAACAGGATTTTGTGGGATGATGGAATATCGATTGATGGAACGATTTCGAATCTATATCAGAGCAAAAATCCGTATGTGGGAGATATTTCAGCGGATGGAAGAGCTGTGCAGGCTGCCAGAGCGGTACTTGGAATCAATGATGGTTCGTTACTTTGCGATGGTACACAGCTGCAGACTGCGGAAGAACCTTATGGCTGGACGTTTTTAAATGTGCAGATTTCTTCTTCTGACAATGTGGAGCGGCTGCAGCAGGAGATGAAACAGTTAGGTTGTCTGTTAATAGCGGTGACAGACAATCTGGGATATGTCAGTTTTGATTATAACGTGGATGGAGCAGAAAATGCGGATCAAAATACGACATTGACTGTGACAGAAGCGGATGCAGATGCTCTGGCGGGACAGGCGGTAAAAGCAATGGCACAGACACCGGCAGGACTGCAGAAATTAGCAGAACTGATAAAATAATTTGTATAAGGTGATTTATATTGAAATTAACAAGAGCGAAATGATCTTTGACGATCACTTTGCTCTTGTTTTATAGATGTGTATTAGTGTGAATTAAAAAGTTACTCTTACAGTGTATCTTTCTCCTCAGCATATAAGGTTGGCAGAATTGCTGCCAGGTTTGTAAACTCTTTGATGTTGTGTGCAAATAATCCCTGTGGTACGAATGGTGGGATAGATACGCCTTCCGGAATCGCTTTTACGATGTTTCCTTCTTCATCGATGCGGTATCCAATCCAGAAACGGGACTCAAACAATACGCCGTCTTTGTATGGATGCCATTTGTGAGTCATTGCTGCCGCACAGCTGCTTTCGCCGATTGCACATACGAGAGATTCACATTTTTCGGTACCGATAATGCTTTCATCATAACCAAAATCAGCTGGTCTCTTGAAGCAGAGTTTTAAGAATTCCGGTCCCGGTCCGACGTCTTCCATGATGTAGTGATCAACGCCCCATGTTTTCTGGTTCATTGGTACGTTCGGGTCTACGACATAAGATGCCGGATATGCTCTTGCAAAATAGTGATCTTCCGGATCCCAGATTTTGTAACGAAGATCAGATCCAACAGAATGCCATGGGAACCACCAGTCAAGCATTTCGCCTGTAACGCCCGGCATGTAAGTTGTATTACATACAAGAGCAGTTCCGTCTGCAGCTACGCCGAAACCGATATTTGCATATTCATCATCTTCACCTTTCAGGAATTTATTTCTCTCATCAAACGGAATGCATTTTTCCGGTGCAATCGGTCCGCCCTGTAAAATAGCGATTTTCTCAGCTGGTACCGGAGCTAAATCCTGCTCAAAATATTTGTAGTAAGAAAGCTTTTTCTCTTCTTCGGAAACTCCTACTTTAACACCTGGTGTGCTCATATTAAAATCCTCCTCCATCATAGGTAAGGTTCAACCTGAATGGGAACCTTCGTGTATTTGATAGTTTTATTTTAACCTATCGCAAAAAGAAAAGACAGTATTTTCTTGGATATAAGTATAACTTTTAAGTTATAGAATATTGTGATATAGTTAAGTATAACTTTACGGGGACTTCCTTAATTTGATTCAAATATGGTATATATAGTGTATGACAGGGAACAAAAGGAGAAGCATATGACCACAAAATCATTAGAATATTTTCTTGTAGTTGTAAAACATTTAAATATATCCAAAGCTGCCAGAGAGCTTTTTATCAGTCAGCCGGCTTTGAGCAAACAGATCAGTCAGCTGGAAGCAGAACTGGGAGTCAGCCTGTTTGATCGGACGAAACATTCTCTGAAACTGACGAATGCGGGGGAAGTATTGTTATCTGAAACGAATGAATTGTTTAAAAAGCAGGATGAGCTGGTGCAGCGAGTGCGGGCGGCAGGAAATGTGTCGGACAATGTACTGCGGTTGTGTCATATGCCTGGGGCACTGAATTATCATGTATCGGATGTGCTGGCGCAGTTTCAGAGCGAGTATCCGGAAATTGATCTGAACCTGATCGGAAGCCTGCCGAGCCAGATATTTTCGAATCTGCTGAATGAGAAAATTGACGCCGGTGTGATTCTGGCCACGACAACGACATGTCCGGAGCCTTTGAAAATGCAGACATTGCATGAAGCTCAGCTGTCCTTGGCAGTTCCAAAGGGCCATAAATATGAGGATTACCGTGAGATTTCATTTCATGATATATCGGATGAGACGCTTTTGTATCTCAGTGAGCA
Source organism: uncultured Eubacterium sp. (assembly GCA_934358495.1). GTDB lineage: Bacteria > Bacillota > Clostridia > Lachnospirales > Lachnospiraceae > Eubacterium_I. The sequence continues at coordinate 15,421 of CAKRKO010000042.1, forward strand.
GGAAGCACCGGTGCAGCATGCCTTACTACCGTTTTTCCTGCATGGAAATCACAGGGATTATAATAACAGGATTGAGTATCTGCCAAATATGGAGACGGTAGTTTCTCTGGTGCGGGCGAACCGGGGAGTGGCTTTTATCGCGCGGGATTATTGTGCAGCATCGCTGGAAAATATCACACTGATTCCAATCACGGATGCAATGCCAATTTCGTTAAATCTGGTATATAACCCAAAACATATATCTGAGCAGTTGAAAAAATTGCAGAAAATGATGGGGGAATTGTCATGACGATTACAAAAGATCTTTTATTATATTTTATCAGAGACAGGAAATTGGATGAGCAGTCGGAAATCACGCAGAAACAGGAGTTTTCCGGAATTCAGCACTGGATAGCAGATGTCCGGAAATTAAAAAGAGAGTATCTGTATCTCTGTGATGGCAACCGTGTGCCGGATATAGAAGAAAAATTAGATAAAGATATCTGTCTGCTTGTTATTTTTCCAAATGATCAGGATACGGAAATCCGTCAGAACATGATTCGGAAATGGAAAGCTTTTCACGAAAATCTGATTTTTATGCAGACAGAAAAAACGGTACCGGAAGTGATGAATGACCTGGTGGAAATTTTTTGTCGTCTGGTGGAATGGGATAAAAACATGCATATCGCGGCATTGGAGGGAAAAGATGTGCAGGATCTGATCGATATCAGCGAAGAAATTCTGGAACATCCAATGATTGCCTTTGATGCAAGTTTTGATGTGTTGGCTTACACAAGGCACAGTTCTTCTCATTACAAGATTTTTCAGGAAACAGTGGCGCAGGGATATACGGATGCGCATACCATGGAACAACTGAAAAAGAAGCAGATTTTTTCCCAGATCAAAGAAGGAGAACTTCTGATTGCACCGGCAGCAGATGAAAAATCCGGAACAAATATTTACCTGCAGTTTTTCAGTGGACAGACGTTACTTGGATATACGTCCATTTTCTGTGGAGAAGAAACACCGGAAAGCGGATATTTGGATCTGATTCATATGTTTATGAAAAATATGTCTTTCTGTCTGCAGCGCAATTATGAAAATCGAAGGCACGGGCGTATGATGTATGAAACATTTCTGGCAAACCTGCTTGGAAGCGCTGAAATTCCGGAAGACCGGATTACGGAGCAGGTAAATATGATTGACGGACTGGAAAAGACGGGATATCTGGTACTGGGAATTCTTGATTTTGCCAATCAGGAGCATGTGCCGCTGAAATTTCTGGCGCGTCTGTTGGAGCGGCAGTCATGGAAAATGAAACCGTTTTTATATGAAAATCATATCTGTCTGTTGAAGTATAGTAAAACAGCGATACATCAGAATTTGTCATTTGATGAAAAGGAACTGCATATTTTAGAGCAGTTGTTAGAACAATATGAGTATCGGATTGGAGTCAGCAATATTTTTACGGAGCTGAAACGAATGAAAGATGCTTATGTGCAGGCTGTGTTTACGTTGCAGTGGAACCAGAAAATGGGGCAGACTACAGAGGTATTGTGTCAGTACAAAGATGTGGTGATGTATCATTTGTTTTCCAGAATGGAGTCAGAGATGGAACCGGTTTCGATGCAGTCGGAATTTTACCGGGAACTGGCCGTATATGATCGGGAGCATCGCACGTCATATGGAAGGACGGTTCTGTGTTATCTGAAAAATGACTGCAGTGCAACCCGCACAGCAGCAGACCTTGGAATTCATCGAAATACTGTGCGAAATATGATTTCGATGGTGGAAGAACAGTACGCGGTTTCTCTGGATGATTCCGAAGAAAAAATGCGTTATATTTTATCGGAACAGATTCAGCAGTATATGGAACAATGTTGATTCTCCAGTGAATGTAGAAAGATGTATCAGAGAAGTCTGTGGTGATTTGAAATTTTGATAAATACAATCGGTAAGTCAGAGTGCACTCTGCACAATTGTATGCAGTAAAATACATGGGATTTAGGCCAGATGAAAGGTTAAAGTACATAGAAATATTGATAAAATCTCCTCAACAGGTGTTTGAAAAAGAGCAACAGGTGAAGGAGGTTTTATTTTTTATGAAATTAAAAACAGATCTGGTAATTATGGGAAGTGGTATGGCAGGTATTTCGGCGGCAGATGCAGCACTTGCCCGTGGAAAGAAAGTCATCGTATTTGAAAAGAAACCATATCAGGGTGGAGCAGTATCCAACTGTCCGATCGCATATGTCAGCATTCGCAGGGACAAAGCATTTCAGAATGCAGCATTCCATTTGTTATATGAGTATTCGAATTACAATGCCAATCCATCAGTAATTCGTCAGTATGTAAACAATTCCTGGAGAACAAAGGAATACATTGAGCGCCTTGGCATTAAAATGATTCCGGCACAGCAGCTGGAGCTGGAGGATATCGGAGATCCGAAATATGCGGATGGATTTCCACCTGCTGTAATGGCACATGGCGATTTTTATCTGGTTCCGGGCAGAGGAAAAGGTCATGGTGGAGCACTGATCTGTCTGAATGCCATGAAGGATATTATCAAACGTGGTGGACAGTATATGCTGAATACACCAATTACAGATATTCTGGTGGACGAAAATGGAAAAGTAACCGGTGTAAAAGCTGTCAACAATGAAACAAAAGAAGAAATCGAAGTGGAATGTGAATCAGTGATCATTGCCAGCGGCGGTATTATGGAAGATCGTGAAATGATGAAAAAATATACCGGCTTTACTTTTACGGATTATAATTGTTCCGGAGACGGAAACGTACTGTTTAACTGTTATCCGAATTCCGGTCAGACCGGAGATGGACAGAAACTGGCATGGAAGCTTGGCGGTGCCCAGAGTGCCATCGCAGTATCTGGTCACAATCTGGTTCCGGGACCGGGAATCGTGGCAAGTTCTCCGTGGATTGTATACAACGAGACACGTACCATTCAGGAGCAGCCATATCTGTGGGTAAACAAAAATGGTGAGCGTTTTATTGACGAGAGCATTTCCAATAACCATATGGCAATCAGCACAGGTATCGCAAATCAGCCAAATGGGGAAAGTTATATCGTATTCGATGAAGATACTAGACGCCATTTGGAAGAAGAGGGTGTGGATTACATGTACTTTATCTTCCCGGTGGAGAAACTGACAGATATTCCGGGACAGTTCAGGACACTGATTGAGGAAAAAGGAAACAAACATGTATTTATGAAAGATACCATTGAAGAGCTGTGCGCACAGTCCGGAATTGATCAGGCAGGTTTGGAGGAAACACTGGATCGTTACAATGGATATTGCGATAATGGTGAGGACGAAGAGTTTGGAAAAAATGCAAAATATCTCCGTCCTGTGCGAAAAGGACCATTTTATGCAATGCGTGTATTCTGTGCCGGTTATGATACTATCGGTGGTATCAAAGTTAATGGAAAAATGCAGGTCGTGAAAGAAGATGGAAAAGCAATTCCGGGACTTTATGCAGCCGGGGATAATATGATGAGCGAGTTTTATGGAAATCCTCCGACAGGCGGCAGCGCCGGTGCTTATTTTGCGATGCCGTTTGGGTTTGCAGCAGGAGACAGTGCGTGTGATTATATGGAGAAACATGCATAACTGATGTTTGCGAAATAAAAATGAAGGTAAGATATACCCATATACCGTAAATCTGGTTTACAGATGGTGAAATTGTTAAAAAACACACATCTGATTTGGATGAGGTTTATTCGAAAACAGGAGGAAAAGTAAAATGAAAGCAGAAATCAAAGAGTATTGTATTCGTTGTGGCATTTGTGTGGGATTATATCCGCAGTTATTTGCCCACAATTTTGAAAAAGACTGTATTGATGTCAAATATGATGAGATTCCGGCGGAACTGGAAGAGACTGCAAAAAATGCAGCCCGAGACTGTGCGGTGACGGCGATTTATTTGAAGAAATAGGGTAGAATTGATATATGGCAAAATAAACAAAAATGATATTATTTCAGGAGTTGAAAAATGAGTTTTTCAACTCTTGATTTTTTGTATGATCAGAAAATACGGGATCGACAGAGAACTTGACTGGTATTGTGCAATTTGCTTAGGTAAAATTTGGAGATAAAAAAGGGCATTGACGAGTGGAAAAGAGCGTTATATACTGGCTGCACTTTATAAATATTATGACGAATGCATTTTCAAAAATGGACGGAAAGAAAATAACAAAATTGACAATATGGTATATATACCATATAATAAGGGAGAATACATATGACAAAATTTGAAGTCATTGCATATGAAACAGAAAATGGCGATAATCCTGTAGAAAAATTTTTAGATAAACTTAATCCTAAAATGAGAGCCAAGATATTTGGAATGTTGGTCATTTTACAGGAAAAAGGTAATCAGTTGCGTGAACCATACAGTAAACACGTAGAAGATGGTATTTTTGAACTCCGGTGTAAATTTGGAAGTGATATTACAAGAGTAATGTATTTCTTTTTTGATAGAGGGAAAATTATACTTACAAATGGATTTGTTAAGAAGACACAAAAAACACCTGTAGCAGAAATACAATTAGCAAAAGCACGACGAGCTGACTATATGGAAAGGATGAAGAAGCTATGAAGACATTAAATGAAATGTTAGAAAATCAGATGCAGGATGAAAAGTTCCGCAAAGAATATGAAGAAATGCAACCAGAGTTTGATGTGATTAGAGCAATTGTAGATGCGCGTACTTCTCAGAATTTGACTCAGAAGGAATTGTCAGAACGTACAGGAATTAATCAGGCAGATATCAGCAAACTGGAAAATGGAACAAGGAATCCATCTGTTAGCTTACTAAAAAGATTAGCAGAAGGAATGGGGATGGTGTTAAAGATTGAATTTATACCAAAACAGAAAGTTTGATGGTTTTGGACAAAGAAAATTACCAAATAAAAACGCCTCTCCCGAAAGAATGAGAAAAGTCGGGAGAGGCAGCAGGAGTAAAAGATGCCTTTTGTATAAGGGATAGGATTGTCCTATTTGATTGTGCAAAAGGCATCTTTTTTATTTTAGCAGAAATCAATTCTGAGTTCTGAATTATATATATCTGAAAATGATATATAGCATTGATACTGCAATTACGATCAGTGTTGCCGGAATCGCGTAGGTACAATACTGTTTCCAGGAAATATGATGACCGTTTTTGGATGCAACGGCGATACCAACCACGTTGGCAGATGCACCGATCGGGGTAGCACTTCCACCGATATCGGTGCCCAGTGCTAGTGTCCATGCCAGAACGGATAAATCTGCTCCGGATGCCGCTGCAAGGCTTTTGATGATCGGAATCATCGTAGCGGAAAATGGGATATTATCTATGATGGCACTGGCCACCGCAGATACCCAGATAATAATGATTACAATAAAGGTTACATTTCCACCGCTGATCATGTGGATGAAGTTTGCAATCAGTTCCAAAATTCCTGTCTCTTCGAGACCGCCGACTACGACGAATAATCCGATGAAGAAAATAAGGGTCGGATAATCAATACGACGTAAAATGTGTTTTGCCTTTTTTCCTGTGGTTGCGCAGGTTGCGATAGCGGCAATTATGCCAATGGTGGAAACTGTCAATCCAGTCTGTCCATGTGTCACAAGCAGTACAACTGCACAGAGAAAAATAACGCAGCTGATGATAAAAGAACGTTTGCTGGTAATCGCACTGTCCGGGGATGGCATTTTTGCAATCTCTTCTTCTGAGAGATTATTTGTGCTCAGCTTTTTGCGGAAACACAGATAGAAGAAAAAGATCATCAGCACCAGACTCAGGATGGCGATCACACCGGTATTGAACAGAAAATCAGTAAATGTATAATGCAATGCGGTTCCGATAATGATATTTGGCGGATCACCACACATTGTGGAAGAACCTCCAAGGTTCGAACAGAATATTTCCGCGATGATTACCGGAATCGGATCAAATTTCAACAGTTTTCCTTGTGTGATGGTGATTGCGGCCAGAAACAGAATAACGGTGATACTGTCGATAAACATAGACAGTACGAATGCCAGTATCATAAACATCACAAAAATTTTTGTGGTATTATATCTGACTACTTTTGCAATGGTCAGGCAAAGCCAGGAGAAAAATCCGGAAATTGCCATTCCTTCGACCATGATCATCATGCCAAAGATGAAAATAATTGTCTGCCAGTTGATTCCTTTTGCACTTTCTGTGGCTTCGGCGCCTGCCCGCCAGAAATCAACAGATGTGAAAGACTGAAAGTTCAGTGTCTCGAATAACGCAGTGGAACTGTGCATACAGACACCAAACACGAGAATGAGCGTTGCAACACTGCAGAGTGTTGTCGCAATGTGCCGTGGAATTTTTTCCGTGATAATGAATGCAAACATAACCAGGAAAATAATGACGGCCGTGATTTGTGCTGCCATAAAAAAACCTCCTTCAATATAAAAAGCCCCTGCATTTATTATGTAGTAAAAAGACTGACAAGTCAAATAGAAGTCAGACATATTTCTGATTTTTCCGGTTACAGACATCAAGGGGAAAAATCCAGATGGCACTGTTCTTATAAATGTTCCAGACCAGCTCATTTGTAAGATTCGTTTTTCGTAAAGCAGGTAAAATTGCCGAAAAAAGAAGTCATAAAGTACATAATCAGGAAATAATCTGTTAAACGAAAATTTGTCAATCGTGATTTTGCTGAAAAAATATTTTTATAAAAAAACAATTTAGGAAAATTTGCCGATTGCAAAATCTGGAAATTGTATTAATATGAATACACGAAAAGACCAA
>CAKRKO010000043.1 GCA_934358495.1 uncultured Eubacterium sp.
CACTGACATAAGCATCCCCCCTACCCACCGCTTAGTGCTCTACGCACTTGAAGCGGGGAAATGTTTATTCTGCGTTCAAAAACGCCAGATATGTGGCATCAATCCATCAAAATGCTTTTGTGTTTTTTTCTGTATCTGCGGTAGCCGATCAGCACGATGGCCTCCAGTCTGCGTTTTAAGACAATCTGGATTTCCTCTTTCCAGTGAATCTTTTTCACCATGATGGATGGGATTCCGGTCCGATTGGCTCCGAAAACATCGGTAAACATCTGATCACCGATAAAAATCGTGTTTTTCCTATCAGTGTGCATTCGTTCCATTGCTTTTTCATAGTTTTTTGTGGACGGTTTATGTGCATCGTAAATATACATCGACTGCACAGCATCCGCAAACGGTTTTACTCTGGGTTCCTGATTGTTGGAAATCAGGCAGGTCGCAAATCCAAGCTCATGCAGATAGGCAAACAGTTTTTTTGCCTTCTCATTCGCCGGTGCGCCGTGTGTCACCAGTGTGTTATCAATATCAAAAATCAGTCCCCGGTATCCGTCCCGGTACAACCGGTCAAAATCAATTTCATATGTAGATGAAATATACAGATCCGGATAAAATTTTTGAAACATAGGTTACCTCCGTTCAGTTGGGAGATGAAATTTCTCCACTGATTTCATTTTATTACTCACATCCGACAGAACAGTCACTCACATCCGATAGAATTATTTGTCCAGAACTTTCTTCAGTTCTTCTACAAAAGTATTCACATCTTTGAACTCTCTGTATACAGATGCGAATCTCACATAAGCTACTGCCTCCAAATCTTTCAGCTTATCCATCACCAGTTCCCCGATCACACTGCTTGGAATCTCTTTTTCCTCCATATTGAAGATTTCTGTTTCCACATCGTCGATGAGCTGATTGATCTGATTGACAGATACCGGGCGTTTATGACAGGCTCTGAGCACACCGTCCTCGATTTTGGAACGGTTATACTGCTCTCTGGTGTTGTCTTTTTTGATAATGATCAGCGGAATCGTTTCCACTTTTTCATAAGTTGTAAAACGTTTTGAGCAGTCATCACAAAGTCTTCTGCGGCGGATGGAACAGTTGTCCTCCGCTGGTCTGGAATCAATGACACGTGTGTTATCACTGCTGCAGTAAGGGCATTTCATCGCTCTTTCTCCTCCGTACCTATTTCTTTTATAGCTTGTGCAGACATTTCTCCGCACATATATCTACCAGTATTACATCCGGTCCGATCCGAACAATTTTTTTCCAGTCTATGACATATTCCGTGTCACATCCCACCAGATGAAACCACTTCGGAGGTCCCTTTATGATCATTGCACATATCTGTCCGCTGCATTCATCAAACTCCAGATCACAGACATTTCCCAGACATCTGCAGTCAGAGGCATTGATTACCTCTTTCCTTGAAAATCCACATAAACGCATGGTGCACTTACCTTCACTCTCTGTTCCTTTATTTTATTCAGATTCGAAAAGAAAGTGCATTTTTCACAATACCATACATTCATATAGCGTTGTTATGATATTTTATTCCTTATACGTTGAAACGGAACAGGATAACATCGCCGTCCTGAACCACGTACTCTTTTCCTTCCAGTCCTACCAGACCTTTTTCACGGGCTGCTGCCAGTGAACCGCACTCAAGCAGATCTTTGTAGTTTACAACCTCTGCACGGATAAATCCACGTTCAAAATCGGTATGGATCTTTCCTGCTGCCTGCGGTGCTTTTGTTCCTTTTTTGATGGTCCATGCACGGGTCTCATCCTCACCTGCGGTCAAGTAACTTAAGAGTCCAAGTAAGCTGTAGCTTGCCTTGATCAGTTTTTCCAGACCTGACTGTTTCAGTCCAAGATCCTCTAAGAACATTACTTTCTCATCATCATCCAGCTCTGCGATCTCCTGCTCGATCTGTGCACAGATAACAAATACCTCAGAGCCTTCCTCTGCTGCAAGTTTGCGTACGTTTGCTACATGCGGATTGTTTGCACCGTCGTCTGCCAGATCATCCTCGGAAACATTTGCTGCGTAAATAACAGGTTTTGCGGTCAGCAGATTGTAAGAAGCAAACCATTCCTGATCATCCTCATCATCGCCAACTTCAAACGTTTTCGCAAGTTTGCCGTCTTCCAGATGTGCTTTTATCTTCTGTAACAGCTCCAGCTCTTTTGCAAGTTTTTTGTCCATTCTTGCGCCTTTGGTTGTCTTTGCGATACGACGATCCAGAATCTCGATATCGGAGAAGATCAGCTCTAAATTGATGGTCTCAATGTCTCTTGCCGGATCTACGCTTCCGTCTACATGAACAACGTTTGGATCCTCAAAACAACGTACTACATGAACAATGGCATCTACTTCACGGATATTTGCCAGGAACTGATTTCCAAGTCCCTCACCTTTGCTGGCACCTTTTACAAGACCTGCGATATCTACGAACTCGATTACAGCCGGTGTCACTTTTTTGGAGTTATACATATCTCCAAGTAATTTTAAACGCTCATCCGGTACTGCAACGACACCGACGTTCGGGTCGATGGTACAGAACGGATAGTTGGCTGACTCAGCGCCGGCTTTTGTCAGTGAATTGAACAGGGTACTTTTTCCGACATTCGGGAGTCCCACGATTCCTAATTTCATTTTTCCTTAATCTCCTTTAAAAATCCTTTATTTTACAGGGTTTGTCCGTTTTTCCAAGCATATCGAGTGCCACAACGAATGCCATGACCGCACATTTATTACAGCTACTCAGCTTATGATCTGCTTTATTTAAAAAAGGCTGTGACATCTCAAAAGAGTCTATCACAGCCTAATATTATAGCACATCTTATTTACTTTTTAAATACATAATCGCAAGTTTTATACCAGATCAGGTATTTTCTGACAGATAGCTGATACAGCTGTGTGCTGCCACATTTCCTTCACCCACGGCTTTCGTATACTGATAAGGTCGACCGGTACAGTCTCCCGCTGCAAAACATCCCGGCAGATTTGTTTTCTGAGCACGATCCACTATGATATGTCCGTTCTCAATTTCCAAACCCGGAATCAGTTTTGACGGTGCGATTGCATTGCGCAGACAGAAAACTCCATTCACTGCCAAATTCTTGCCGCTTTTTAACGTAAGTCCTGTCACCCGGTCAATGCCGTTTACTTCTGTCGGAAAATCTTTGGAAATCGTAACATTCTCTTTTTTTACCTGGCTGTCTGAAAACAGTGGAAAATATGTTACTTTTTCTGCTAGATCTGCCAGGTATTCTACCTCATGCTCATATTTCGGATCATTACACAACACTGCTATTTCCTTATCTTTGTAAAACATACCGTCACAAGTAGCACAATAGCTGACGCCTCTGCCAAGTAACTCGTCTTCACCCTTCAGTAGTTTTGCAGTCATCACGCCCATAGCAAGGATCAGTGTTTTTGCCTCGTATACTTCATTGTCTGCCAGTACCATGTAATTATTACCTGCTGCCATTACATTTGTCACAGTTTTTTCTGCAATGGACAGACCAGCTGCCTGTATGTGATTTTTAAAATGTAAAAAAAGTTCTTGACCGGTCACCTCCGGAAATCCCGGATAATTTGTGATTTTTTCTGCTTTCTGCACTTTATCACTTAATTTTTCGGAACCAAACCATACAAAATTTTTTTTATAAGTTTGCAGGTTCAGTGCTGCAGATAACCCTGCCGGACCTGTTCCGATAATAATACAATCATACATGTTTCCTGTACCTCCGTGATTCTTTTTATACATCAGGAATCTTAATAAAGATTCCGAGTATACATTTTTATCATTTCCTTTATTTTATTGTTTATCCATTGTGGATTACACGTTCTTTCAGTTGAATCATAACTACCTCACATGGATTTCCAAACCTCGGAATATTGGCCGTATTGGAAACTCCTGCGCTGACGATCATATTGTCATACTGACCATAAGCATAGCATGGGAATAATCCCTGCCCTGGTGCGAAAACTGGAATACCGCGTTTTCTTCCTCCTCTGCTGAACAGGCGCCACTGTCCGCCGTGGGCGTGGCCTGCCACGATCAATGCAAATGTATTCTGGTTCGTGTCTTTGATATATTTCGGATAATAATCCGGGTGGTGACAGATTAGAATCTTCACACCGCTTTTCTGCGAAAATTGTTCCAGCCATTCCAGATCATATCGGGTGGACATTCCGCCGATTTGCAGCTTCTGTCCGTTTACCGTCAGTTCGCAATCCTGATTATCCAGAAATATTACCCCATGATCCTGAAAAAACTGCAAATCTTCCTCCGTATAATACCATTCATGATTCCCGACACCAAGTACCACTGGAGCAATTTTTACTGCTTCTTCCAGAAAACGGTAGCCATTTGCCTTGTCCCAGCGTTTTGTTTGTTCTCCGGATGATGCAGAACCATCAACTTTCCGCACAATATTGAAAAACCAGGTGCGTATGCGCGGAATCCCCTGCCATTCATCCATCTGTTCTACCGTCCATGGACTGACTGCCGGATCATGACGCTCCATCAGGTCTCCCGCTATCAGAATCAGATCTGGTCGCTGCTGACGTAAAATAGAAAGTGCTGTATCCGGACAACGGTCGTGGACATCGGAGATCAGTGCGATGCGTATACTGCCAAAAATTTGAGCAGAGATATTATACATTTTTGTGATTGTTTTGCTTTGTTTGTTACTTTTCATTTATTTACTAAGATTTGCACCTATTCCATTATCCGCTAAGAGTTTTTCCAATTCCTGAATACGTGCCTCCTTTTCTGATAATTTCGCATCTCTTTTCTTTAATGCAGTCACTATTTCTTCATCCCGCTTCTTTAATGCTGTTGCCATTTCTGCATCTTTCTCTGCCGTTATTCTTTTGACTATTTCTTCATCCCGTTTCTTTAACGCTGTTGCCATTTCTGCATCTTTCTCTGCCGTTATTCTTTTGACTATTTCTTCATCTCTTTTTTCTAACGCTCTGCACATTTGCGTTGAACCTCCTTTATCCGTATCGACCATTGTCTCATATAATTTCTGATTACCTGCAAGAATACCGGTCAATGACAAAATACTATTTTTGATTTTTCTGTCATCCGGCTCCTGTTCAGCATATATCTGTGTCAATGCATATTGCAGATCCTGTAAATCCTGGTCTGCAAATGACAGTTTTTTATCATGTCCTATATCAATCACATATAAAGGATAATCCGGTACACAGGTACAAATCCTATCATCTATATCCATCATATCATAAAGTGATGTCGGACCATCCCATGGTGTTTCCCCTGTATAAAATACAACTGTAATAATTGGTGTTACGTTTGTTCCTTTACTGACATTTGATAGCCGTTCCTCTATGGTCCATTCTGACGAATCCTGTTGTTTCGCCTTTTCTGATACTTCTGTTGAATACCCTAACACATCGTATAACATCTTACGGATTGGCATGGCATAATGCACTTTATTTTGATCTTCTATTCCAAGTATAACCAGAGTCCCCAACTCTGTTTTCCTGACAATATCTCGATATTTATTAATTTTCTGCTTTTTTCCATTGGTATTTTGAACCGTAACAGCGTATGCTGTATCTGCAGGCTCTAACGCCGTTGCAGAAATAACATTTTCTCCATGGAAAAAGTACCCATTGAACAGTGCGGCAAACACCTTATTGCTCTGAAAAAAATCCCTCAGTGCCTCATTTGGCTTTGGCATTTTCGTGTATGACATTCTTATCTCCTTTATTATAGTATAAATTTTTTGCAAAATATAGCGTTTTCTTTTTTTAATCCATCCCCCTTAACGTCCATTACATCCTGCCGTAATTAAAATCTTTTGTCTGTTCGTTCTTCCTCTGGAAAATGCTCGAAATCCTGAGCTTCCGAAATTCAGAAACCTGTCACTTGGTTAAATATAAGAATTTTTTGCCGTTACATAGACTTGTAACTGCGTGGTTATAAAATAACACAACTATGTTTATTTTTCAATCAAAAATATCGTAAACTATTTTGCAATTTTTTTAGTATTTTTTACCAATTTGTAATTGCATAAGATTACAGTATCAAATAAAAAAGAAGCAGCCTGACAATTTCACGATATCAGACTACTTCCAAAAACATTATTATTTTTATAAAATTTTAACCTCACAAATCACAAAAACCACAGTTCTTCTTTTGTCGTCGATATTGCCGTTGCTCCTGCATCCAGTGCTGCGATAATATCCTCTTTATCAGAAATCAGACCTCCTGCGATCATTGGGACAGACAGTTTTTCTTTCATCTGGCGAATGACTTTCGGCATCACACCCGGCATCAGTTCAACGCAGTCTGGACGAATCGCTTTTATGCACTTTTCCACATTTTCATAAGCTGCGGAATCAATGACAAAAAAACGGTGCACCGTATATAAACCAAGTTCTTTTGCACGGCGGATCTGTGGCTGTTTCGTGGAAATAATTCCATCCGCATTCGTTTCTTTTCGAATATAATCCACACTGATCTCCCTGCTGGAAAGACCGTTCACCAGATCCATATGTACAAAAGCCAGCTTTCCTGCAGCTTTTACCTGATCTGCGATTTCTGAAATAGTGCAGACATCTCCAAATAAAATAAAGACGATACTACTCTCGGACTGGCAGCAGTGTGCCAGTCCTTCCATATCTCTTGCCGCCGCGATGACCGGGCAGTCTTCCAGTTGTTCCCGAAACGAATTATGAAGCATACGCTACCCCTGCTTTCTGTCTCTTTGTAATACCATTTGTTTTCTTCTCAGAATCACTGCACTCTACACTTCGTTTCGGTCTGCGCAAAACCATTGTCTCCCAGACAATGTGCGCCCTCGCGGAGCGTTTATCTCAGTCGGAGATTGTACTCCCACTGAGAAAGACTTGTTATTACTCACCACTTGCAGAAGTGGGAGTCTTCTCGACTGAGATAAATAATCATTTTTCTTTCCGATTCATCGTTACTGACGTTTCTCTACGATAAACAGATAACTTCCGTTTTTCTCCTGAATGCAGAATTCCTGTGTCAAACGAAACTGTGGATGCAGACGAAGCTGTTTTTTCACCAGTCCCATCTCCCGGGAGAAAAAGATCATGCGGCCATCCATAGCCAGCACTTCATCAGATTTTTCAAAAAATCTGCGATACAATATCTCCAGTTCCGGTTTTGTCAGGTTTCCTGCCGGAAGATCAGTCACGATCTCATCAAATTTATAGTCATGCACGAAATCAAAATAATCACGATTGATGTAATTCGTCTGCATTCCTGCGATCTTGCTGTTTACTCTTGCCTTTTCTATCGCTTCCCCGAAAGTATCAATACCGTAAGCATTTCGCGCCGGAACAAGGAATCTGCGTTCTATCAGCAGTGTCCCAACACCACAGAACGGATCCAGAATCTGTGCATGTTCTTTCAGATATGGTTTCGCCAGTGCCATCAGCCCTGCTGCCATGGTCGGTTTCATGCTTGCTGCCACATAATATCTGCGGTAGTCAAAGCGGTGATCCGGCAGTGTGTACAGTTTCAACAGCGGTACATATCCACCTTCCCGGTTCTGAAGAAGGCGGATCTCCACCTCATAATGAGAAGTGGAGTTGATCAGCTGACGTGCAAAAACACCTTCGATGGCCGCGGACACACGCTTTGAAAATGCACTTCGCTCTTCCAGAGACATGGCACCAGACACACCGATACGGAAATAAAACGGTGCATCTTCCTTATGTGTCTCTGTCAGGATCTGCATCAGATCAGATTCTGCCAGCTGCGCAGCCAGTGTTTCCGGCTCTGCGGAAAGCACATTTTTCTCTGTCTGTGTATGGATGACAAATAACAGTTCCTGGACTGTTCGTATTTTCATGACTGTTTCAAAATCTGATACAATTGTCCGCATACCAGATTTCAGCATTTTTTTCTTTCCAATCACTTCTTCTGCCAGCGCATCACGAAAAGCCGGTAAGGTCAGAAGCAACACTTCGCTGGAACGGTTCCATCCGTTAAAAGTATGTTTTTTCACGTCTTTTTTCTGCAGGATCAGTTCCTGCAATGCGTGAATCTCTGCCTGAATATGCTTTTTCTCTTCTTCCGTGGCCTCATAAACGACCAGTTCCTGAAGACGCTCCTCCAGCTGGGGCAGATACTCACTGCAATCGATCATGGATAGGGCCTGCACATAAGCTTCTTTGACAAACAATTTTTCCTCTTCCTCGTAGGCATCCATCAGCACATCCAGCGCATCCTGACAATGCAGTTCCCCGAGAATGGCTGCTGCATTTTTTCTAACCTTCGGATCCTTGTCCACCAGGCATTTCATGATCTCATCCAGACGGTTTCCTGTCATGATGAGAAACACCTTTTTCTTTGCATCATCTTTCAGTTCTTTTTTCAAAGTGATCAGACTTGCTCTGCGGTCTGTTCCTTTTTTTATTTTTTCATAAAGATCTCTCATCTTTTTTCATCTCCCGTCTCATAAACCCGCAGATAACTATCTACATCTTTTTTAAGTTGTGTCCATGCATCCTCATGCTCCACATAATAGAGGGGACACAATTTTCCGGTCACATCATAATGCCGGATCACATTTTCCGAAGTCAGTCCGAATTTGGCACACAGCCATGCTGTCAGTTTTATCACCGAATCGTAGGTTGCCTGTTCAAAGGAGCCGTCCTCATTTTTATAACAGCATTCAATTGAAATCGTGTCACTGTTTCGGTCATTGGAGGCATAGGCAATCTCCGCAGTCGGAATGCATTGCACAATCTCGCCTTCCAATCCCACTACAAAATGTGAACTTGCCTTTGTCGTATGTGTATCCTTCAGATTTTCAAAATAATTACGGTTCGCGATGGCGGTCGCCCCGGGATTTGCTGTGTAGTGAATGACAATGCCATTTACTTTCTCCAGTGCCGTTCCCGGCCGCGAATACGGATTTACTGTCAGAAGTTCCACGTCAAGATCCGGTTTGTTTTTGTCAATCTCTGACAACGTCACAAAGCTGTCTGAACTTGCAGTGGCAACTTTTTTCTGATGCCGCGTCACGCCAAAGATCACCAGCAGCACCAGTGCCAGAAGCCCCAGCGCCATCCAGAGTCTGGACATGTCATATCGTTTCCGCCTATTTCTTCGTTTTTTTCTCTTTGTTGTACTTTTCTGAGCCTTCTTCTGTGCTGCCATATTATCAGTTCTTTACAAAATAATCTCTTGCAAGTTCCAGTGTCTGCGCCAACTGTTCTTCAGTATGCGCCGCAGAAAGGAACATTGCCTCAAACTGCGCCGGAGCCAGATAAATGCCGTGGTTCTGCATGTAATTACAATAATCAGCGTATGCCTTTGTATCGGAAGTTTTCGCTGTCTCGTAATCATACACTTCCTGTGCGGTGCAGAACAGGCTTCCAAGGGAACAGATATGATTTACATGATATCCTTTTCCGCTCTTATCCACGATTTTCTGCAGTTCTGTGAAAAAACGGTCTGATTTCTCATTTAACTGTGTATAAACTTCCGGATGTTCTTTTAAGTAAGAAAGCTGTGCGATACCGGCTGCCATAGCCACCGGATTACCACTTAACGTTCCTGCCTGATACACAGCGCCCACCGGAGATACCATCTCCATGATCTCTCTGCGTCCGCCATATGCGCCCACCGGCATACCTGCGCCAATGATTTTTCCAAATGTTGTCAGATCCGGTGTCACACCAAAATAACCCTGTGCGCCATCTCCCTGCATACGGAATCCTGTGATGACCTCATCAAAGATCAGCAGGGAACCATATTTATCACAGATGTCACGCAGTCCCTGCAAAAATCCAGGTTTGGGCGGAACAGTACCCATGTTTGCGCCAACAGGCTCCACAATAATGGCGGCGATCTGCTCGCCATAGGTATCAAAACACTCCTGCACGCTCTCCAGAGAGTTATAGTCTGCTGTTACCGTATCTGCAGTACAGCCTGCCGGAACGCCAAGAGACCCCGGGACACCTGCGGTCATCACGCCGGATCCTGCTTTTACAAGCAGTGCATCGGAATGTCCGTGATAACAACCGTTGAATTTGATGATCTTATCTCTGCGGGTAAAGCCACGAGCCACACGGATAGCACTCATAACTGCCTCTGTACCAGAGTTTACCATACGCACCATATCAATGGACGGTACCATACTGCACACCAGTTTAGCCATATCCACTTCGATGGATGTGGCTGCACCATAACTTAAACCGCGTTTTGCGTATTCCAGTACGGCATCCAGTATCAGCGGATGATTGTGTCCAAGGATCATCGGACCCCAGGATCCAATAAAATCAATGTATTCGTTATCATCCTCGTCCCACATCAGCGCCTTATCTGCTTTTTTTATAAAACGCGGGGTAGAACCGATGGAACCAAAAGCACGAACCGGTGAATTCACGCCGCCTGGAATATACTGAACAGCCTCTTTAAAAAGAGCTTCTGATTTTCTGATCTCCATTATCCAATTCTCCCTTCATCCATGCATTTTGCAAGTTCTTCTGCGAAATAAGTAATATAAATATCCGTTCCTGCACGGTAAGCGGACACTGCCATCTCACACATAATGGACTTTTCATCAATATAGCCTGCCGCTGCAGTTGTCTTTACCATAGAATACTCTCCGCTGACACTGTAAGCTGCCACCGGGATATCTGTCATATCTTTTACTTCACGGATCAGATCTCCATAAGCCATGGCCGGTTTTACCATAACAATATCTGCGCCCTCGATCACGTCCTGATCTACTTCTTTTAATGCTTCTCTGCGGTTATGGTAATCCATCTGATATGTTTTGCGATCACCAAATGCAGGTGCAGATTCTGCCGCATCGCGGAACGGACCGTAAAATGCAGAAGCAAATTTTGCAGAATAAGCCATGATCGGTGTATTGATATAGCCATTTGCGTCCAAAACCTGGCGGATTGCACCTACTCTGCCGTCCATCATGTCAGACGGTGCTACCATGTCCGCGCCAGCCTGAACCTGAGACAATGCTGTTTTCTGCAGTAATTCCAATGTTTTGTCATTATCTACATCATGTCCGCAGAGCACACCGCAGTGACCATGGGAAGTATACTCACACATGCACACGTCACCGATCATATACAGATCCGGGAACAGTTCTTTTGCCTTGCGGAATCCCTGCTGCACAATACCATCCTGTGCGTAAGCACCGCTTCCCAGCTCATCCTTATGATTTGGAATACCAAAAAGCATGACACCGCCAATTCCAGCTTTTGTCAGCTCTTCTAATTTTTCTCCCATGCGGTCCACGCTGTAACGGTATTGTCCCATCATGGACGGGATCGGATCTTTGATATTGGTTCCTTCTACAATAAACATCGGGTAGATCAGGGAAGATTTATCCATTCTGGTCTCCCGAACCATTTTTCTTAAATTTGTGCTTGTCCGCAGTCTGCGGGGACGATTGATCATTTCCATTTTAATTTCCTCCTGTCAAACCAATCTGTATGTTATATAGAGCTGTCTGATCTCCATATTTTTGAAAAAAAACATATTTACTGTTGTTCCTCGATAGCCGAAACAATGGCTTTCACCGTAGCTTCCTTTGCCACGATCACATTGGAAAAACCGGCGTTTTCTGCTGCTGCCTTCGTCTGGACTCCAATGCAGACCGCCTGAAGATGACTGTAGTCTGCTCCGGATGTCATTTTTGCAAATCCGCGCACCGTGGAAGCACTGGTAAATACTACCGTTGCATCTTCTTTCGTCAGATTCGGAAGTTCCAGCACCGGATTTTCCTTCTCTATGGTATCATAAATCGGCAAATCTGCAATCGTAACTTTTTTCTGTTTTGTAATTTCTTCTACAAGTTCCTGGCTTCCGGCCCTTGCCCGGGGAATCAGGATCCGATCTCCGTCCTTGCAATCCGCTCCGATGCAGCGCCCCAAATGTGCCGCATCATACGTCTCCGGCATCAAATCCGCGAGCAATCCATACTTTTGCAGCTGCGCGGCTGTTCCGGCTCCGATCACGGCTATTTTTCCATTAGAAAACCGACGGATATCCAGATGATTATCCCGCAGCAGAGCAAAAAAGCAGTCCACACCAGATGGAGATGTAAACACTAAATACTGATAGCAATCCAAATTTTCCAGCACTGCTCCCCGCTCCGGCAGTGTCTCTGCGGAACATGGTGCAATGGCGATGGTTGGCAGCTCCAGCACTTCCGCACCAAGACTTCTTAATCTGGCTGCCATTGATGCCATCCGCTCCTTCGGGCGTGTCACAATAATTTTTCTGCCAAATAACGGCAGTTTCTCATACCAGGCAAATTCCCCAGACAAAGCACACACCTCTCCAATCACAATAATTGCCGGTGTCATCAACGGATGTGCTTTCACATCGTCTGCCAGTTTTTCCAGCGTACTTACGACTCTGTCCTGTCTGGATGTGGTTCCCCGGCTCAGTAACGCAGCCGGTGTTTCCTTCGCTTTTCCCGCTCCCATCAGGCCGCCGCAGATGTCTTCCAGTGCAGATACGCCCATAAGAAAGACCAGTGTTCCCTCCAGCTTCGCCAATGTATCAAAATCCAGCTCCAGTGGTTCATCTTTTTTCTTATGTCCCGTAATGATATGCACGCTGGATGCAAAATCACGATGGGTGATTGGAATTCCGTTATAGGCCGCCACCGCAATGGCTGAGGTTACTCCCGGCACAACTTCAAAAGGAATGCCGTGCTCTGCCAGCAGCGTCAGTTCCTCCCCTCCGCGTCCAAACAGGAACGGATCTCCGCCCTTTAAGCGAACTACCCTTTTTCCTTCCTGCGCTTTTTTCAACAGCAGGCAGTTCATCTCCTCCTGCGGCATCGTATGATTTCCGGAGCGCTTTCCTGCATCGATTTTTTCTGCTGATTCCGGCATCATCAGTAAAATACTGTCTCCCACCAGACGATCATACACGACAACTTCTGCCTGTTCCAGGACACGTTTTGCTTTTACCGTCAGAAGTTCCGCATCCGACGGACCGGCTCCCACCAGCCAGACTTTCCCCTGATTCATTTATCTTTCCTCCTGTTTTTTCAACATCACTATTTCAATATTTACCCATTTCCGCTTCTTTTCAAGTCGAACGCACGTGAAACTTGGTGCGTGATTCTGATCAGCGTAAGCTGACATATTCATATGAATTGGATTTCTCTGCTCAGATTACAGTTAACTGCTTCAATCTGCGTGCCAGCATAATTCCAAGTTTCTCTGCCTCAGATACCGGCGCTTTCTGTATCTCTTTTACCGTTTTTCCACTGCATTCCTCGTAATACAATCCGCGCAGCACAACGATATCTCCATCCACCTCTGCATACGCTGCGATCGGAGAAGAACATCCTCCATCCAGTTCACGGATAAACGCACGTTCACATATGGATGTGATACGGCTTTTCTCTGAGCAGAATTCCTGCAAAAATGTGTAATCCTCACTGATACGTCCCTGCAGTGCAAGTACACCCTGACCTGCTGCCGGAATCATTTCATCTACTGAAAAATACTGGCTGATCCTCTGTTCCAGCCCCAGCCGCTTCAGTCCTGCCGCAGCCAGAATCGTTGCCGCATAATTTCCGGAATCCACCTTTGCCAGACGGGTGTATACATTACCGCGGATTGGCGCAAATGCAGCTTGCGGATACATTGCCTGAAACTGCAACATTCTGCGCCGGCTGGAACATCCCACCGGCTTTGAAAAATCAAGTTCTGTCACGCCTTCCGGCAGTACAAGTACATCCCTGGGGTCTTCCCTTTCAGAAAAACCGAGCAAAGGAAGTTCTTCCGGAATTTCTGCCGGCATATCCTTCAGACTGTGTACCGACAAATCGCTGCGCCCATCCATCAGTGCCGCATCCAATTCCTTTACAAACAATCCTTTACCGCCTATTTTATCCAGATTACGATCAAGAATCTTATCACCGGTTGTCTTCATGGTGACAAGTTCCGGCTCATACTCCGGACAATTTTCTTTTATATAATCTATAACCATCTCACTCTGTACGACTGCGAGACGGCTCTCTCTGCTTCCAATTCGAATCTGTTTCACTGCCATCTCTCCTTATCTTTTTTGTCCGCTCAGAAAAATCTGAAGCGTATTTATCCCATTATCTTATTCCAGATTGAACTATTCAGAGCCCATTCGCAAAATCGCCTTTACAGGCTTTCCTTTTGCTCATGTTGGCTTCTCGCCAAATAGATTTATAAGAAAAACTGCTCATTTATGCAAGCATAATTCGCATTTTTCTGTAAATCTGCTTGGCTCTGAATAGTTACTCCAGATTGTAATTCTCCGTCTCAAGTACCTCACGGATCTGCGCACTGACTTTCCGAACTTTTCTGTGATCACCATTATTTGAAGTAATTCCGACCACAAGTTCTTCCGTCTCTGCCAGTGCCGGAAAACGGAAATCACACAAGGACTGATCCGAAGCTACATTGACCCACACATGGTGCATTTTACATGCTTCCCAGATCCTTTGATCTGTTTCCGTGCTGTCCGTTGCTGTCAGCACCAGATCATAACCTGTCACTCGTTCCGGATCACATGTTTTCTGTTCCAGATGCAGATACTCTGTTCCATACTGCTGCTGCAGTTTCTGAAATTCCTCCCGCATCTGTGGTGCCACCACGGTGATGACTGCGCCAAACCGCAGTAGCGCAGACACCCTGCGCAACGCAATGCTGCCCGCCCCGGCCACAAGTACCTTTTTCCCTGTCATATCAATAAAAAATGGAAAATATCTGCTTTCCATTCTGTTTTACTCCTTTTCCCACACCTGTTCCAGCGCATCAAGACATTCCCGCATAACGTCTGTGTCCGCATAATCCCGCACACCAAAAAGCATCTTCTGAAATACCTTCGCGGCAGTCTGCTCCACTGCATCCGCCAGCTGATGACAGGTTTCCGGGGACAGATTCATCTCATGGAATGTCTTTCCCATGCGCCAGCTTACATCCTGTGCTGCCAGTGTGCCAAGTTCCCGGATCTCCGGAATCATATCTTTGCACTCGTACCAGGAGGTAAACTCTGCCACTTCCTCTTCCACCAGCTTCTGCGCTACTGCAATCTGTACTTTCTGTGCTTCTGAAACGCCGGCTCCGGTCTGAAAATCATCAATATTAAATACTTCTGCCTGCTCCAGATCACTAATTTCCGGATCAATATCCCTTGGCACTGCCAAATCGATAAACGTCATTTTATGGCCATGTGGCAATCCCTGGATTCCGTCTTTTTCCAACGTCAGATTTGGACTTGCCGTGGCAGAAACCACATAGCGACACTCCGGAATTTTTATATAACGTTCCCCATAATGGATACGCTCACAGCCCTCCGGGATCTTCACTTCCCCGCTATGATACTGACGCACCGTCACTGTCACATTTGCACCGCGTTCCTGAAAGGCCCGGGCCGTCAGTCTTCCCATCTCACCATTTCCGATAACGAGACATTCCTGTCCCTCAAAACAGTATCCCTGTTCTTCTAACTGACATAACGCTGCTGCAATGGCAGATGTATTTCCTTTCGGGATTGCCACCTGAGTTTTGATTTTTTTCCCTATGGTGACAGCCATACGAAACAATGTTTTCAACACAGTATCTGCCACATCACAAAGTCTTGCATATTCCAGTGCTTCCCGCACCTGGGTCAGAATCTGATCTTCCCCGATAATTCTTGATTTGAGACCACCGGTCAGCAGAAAAAGATGTCTGACTGCCTCATCACCGCTTCTGTTGCAAAACAGTGTTTTCAAATGTGACTGATCTGCTTTTGGAATCTCTCTTACATGGCAGACCAGACTGTACAGATCCAGTTCTGTTTCCAGTGATACATATAATTCTGTCCGGTTACAGGTAGACAGTAACACGCAGCCATCCACGCCCTGCTGCCGGATGACTGCCTCCATTAATTCTTTTTGCTTCGCTTTTGTCATTGAAAACAACTCCCGCTCCGCAACCGTCGCTCTGCTGTGATCAATTCCTATCATCTGTATCTTTATCATCGTTTCTTTGCACCTCTGCTGCTGTCAAGATCATATAATAAGGCATTACAGATTGCTGCTGCCACATTGCTGCCACCTTTTCTGCCTCTTGCCACAATGTACGGCACACCACTCTCCATGATGAGTTCCTTTGCCTGTACCACATTCACAAATCCCACAGGAACACCGATGATCAGTGCCGGAGCAATTTTTCCTTCCATGATCAGTTCATGCAAACGGATCAGTGCGGTAGGTGCATTTCCCACTGCGAAGATCAACGGTCCCGGAAGTGATGCCGCCTTGTCAATGCTTGCTGCTGATCTGGTGCATCCACATTCTTTTGCAGCAGCCGCCACATCCTCATCTGAAATAAAATTGTATGCCTGTCCACCGAGATTTTCCAGGGCACGTTTGTTAATGCCGGACCAGGCCATTTTCGTGTCTGTAATAATGCTTGCTCCCTGCAGCAGGGCTTCCTTTGCCCGCTCCAGCGCATCCTCAGAAAAAGTCAATGTCTGCGCATAGTCAAAATCTGCACTTGTATGGATCACACGTTTGATGATGTGTGCTTTGTCCTCCGGCAATTGAATTCCCATCTCTTCGAGTTCCTGCCCGATGATCTCCATACTTCTTTTTTCTATATCCATTGGTTTTACATGTTCAAACTCCATCTTTCGTCTCCTCATATACTGCCATCTACATGTTATATCTGAATGCTGTCTGAATCCGTACGCACAGTCCTCACTGCATTCTGTACTTATTGCAGTCCATTTTCCAGAATCCGGTAAATGGCATCCATATCCAGATGCTGACGCAGGATATCCGCCATCTTATCATACTGTGTCTCTTTATAAGCTGCGTAATCCACCTGAGCCAGTCCTTTCGGATCTATGCCCTTTCTCTCTGCCAGGGCACGCACTACTGCATTTACCACGTCCATACTGTCAAAAATGCCATGTACATAGCTTCCGTACACATTTTCACCCATGGCACCTTCTGTTTTTATCTCTGACTGTGCCACATTCGTATCATGAATAACGGTCAACGGTTCCGTTCCTACAGCACTGATGCTTTGTCCCATGTGAATCTCATATCCGGTAAAATCCACATTGGAAAGCCCGGCCAATATGCCTGTTACAGTTCCAAAGGTACCATTCACCCGGGTTCTTGTCTTTTCCTCTGTAAAAACAGTCCGCATCGGAAGAAGACCCATACCACGCATACTGCCTCCTTCTTCCACACAATTCGGATCATCCAGAAATTCTCCAAGCATCTGATAACCGCCACAGATGCCAAATACCGGACAGCCTGCCGCATGCGCCTTCAGCACGGAAGCCTCAACCCCCGACTGACGCATCCATGTCAGATCATGCATGGTATTTTTTGTGCCCGGAAGCAGGATCAGATCCGGATGCCCCAGCTGTGCCGCTCTGGACACATAGCGCACGGACACACCCGGAATGCTTTCAAATATGTTAAAATCCGTAAAATTAGAAATACGGGGCAGACGGATCACTGCGATATCGATCTGAGCAACTTCCTTATGACTACTCATCCGCTCGCTTAAGCTGTCCTCATCCTCCACATCAATATCCATGTACGGAGCCACACCAACCACCGGCCGGTCACAGATGTTTTCCAGCATCTCAATTCCCGGATCCAGAATCGTTTTATCCCCACGGAATTTATTGATGATCAGTCCTTTTACGATCTTTTTTTCCTCTTCTTCCAGCAGCATCATCGTTCCCGCCAACTGTGCGAACACACCGCCACGATCTATATCGCCCACCAGAAGCACCGGAGCTTTTGCCATCTTTGCCATTCCCATATTGACGATATCATCATTTTTCAGATTGATTTCCGCCGGAGAGCCTGCGCCCTCGATCACAATGATATCTGCCTGTTCTTCCAGTGCATGATAAGCTTTCATAATATCCGGAACCAGCTGCTTTTTGTATTTAAAATAATCTCTGGCACTCATGGTAGAAAGTACTTCCCCATTGACGATCACCTGAGAGCCGGTATCATTTGTTGGTTTTAACAAAATCGGATTCATCAGAACGGAAGGCTCGATTCCTGCTGCCTCCGCCTGCATGACCTGGGCCCGCCCCATCTCAAGCCCCTCTCTCGTAATAAAAGAATTCAGTGCCATGTTCTGGGATTTAAAAGGTGCCACCCGATAGCCATCCTGTTTAAAAATCCGGCAAAGGCCTGCCGCCAGCAGACTTTTTCCTGCATTTGACATGGTTCCCTGTATCATAATTGCTTTTGCCATCTATATCCCCCTCTTCTCTGGTAAAATTTCCCGCAGTGCTTTTAAAAATGCCTGATTGTCCGCTTCTCCCCGCACGGAGATCCGGAAAAATCCTTCCCGCAGTCCATCATAATTTCCGCAGTTTCGGATCATAAATCCCATCTGCCGCATAGCAGTTTCAAAGCCTGGTTCCGCACGGAAAAAGATATAATTTGCCGCGGAACCGTATACTTTCAGACCTGCCGCAGTCAATCCTTCTAAAAGTACCGCTTTCTGCTCTGCCATCAGTTTCCGGCTTTTCTTCACAAACTCTGTTTCTTTCACAGCTGCAATGCCCGCCGCCTGCGCCGGCACCGACACATTCCATGGCTGAGACACCTGCTCCATTTTTCGGATCAGTTCCACATCACTACAGATACCGTATCCCAGGCGAAGTCCTGCCATGCCATACATTTTTGTAAACGCCTTTAATAAAAAAATCTTCGAATTTTCCGCTACCAGCGGCAATAATGTATGTGCCATGCCATCTTCCAGGAAATCATGAAAACACTCATCCATCAAAAGACAGGTTCCTGTTTTCGCACACCGGACAGCAATCTGCTCTGACAGCTTCTGATCAATGAGTTGTCCCGTCGGATTATTCGGATTGCACAGCACTACCACATCTGTGTCTTTTTGAATCTGCTCCAGAAACTCCTCCTGCAGTTGGAAATCCTCGTCTTCCCGCAGCGTCACTTTCCTCAGATGACAGTCCACACTTTCCAATGCCTGCCGATACTCATAAAAAGATGGTACCGGAAGCAGTGCTTCCTTCGGCTTTAACGCCAATACAAAAGAAAAAATCACATCCGCCGCACCATTACCGCAGAAAATCCATTCTGTCGGAACGCCCTCCTTTTTTGCAATGGCCTCTTTCAGTGCTTCACACTCAGGATCCGGATACCAGACCGACGCGTCTATGGCATCTTTTGCCGCCTGTCTGACGCTCTCCGGCATTCCAAGGAAATTTATATTTGCAGAATAATCCACCAGCCCCTGATTGCGATAGATATCTCCGCCATGCTTATGCATTGGCCTCACCTCGTTTCTTATATAGAATTACACGGATTGCTCTGCGCTTTTCTTCAGCAAAGAACCAGCACAAGAAGCTTTATCCCATTAAACACGATCATTCCCAGGGCACTTGCCGCATAAAGTAACCGGTTTGCCCGGGCGATATCCGCAATTTCCACTGGCCGTATCGGATCCCCGATCGTCGGTTTCTCATGTTTTTTTCCAAAATACCAGGCATCTCCTGCCAGCTGAACCTGCAGTGCTCCCGCCATGACCGCCTCGGTCTGCGCAGAATTCGGACTTGCATGGCACAGACGGTCTCTCTTAAAAATCTTCCATGCATTTTTTCCATCCAGCTTCACAAGCGGAGCTGCCAGAACCATCAGGATTCCCGAAATTCTTGACGGAATGAAATTCATCACATCATCAAATTTTGCTGCCGCTCGTCCAAAATACAGGAATTTGTCATTTTTGTAACCAACCATGGAATCCATGGTATTGACTGCCTTATAAAAATAACCCAGTACCGGCCCACCGATCATCATATAAAACATCGGTGCCAGAATACCATCGGAAGTATTCTCCGCCACGGTTTCCACCGCCGCTTTTACCACACCGGTCTCTGTCAGATCTTTCGTATCCCGACCCACGATCATAGATACGGCATACCGGCCGGCCTCCAGTCCTTCTGTTTCCAATGCTTTGGCCACTTTCATGCTCTCTGTCTTCAGTGATTTTGTCGCCAGGATCGTATAGCACATATACGTCTCAACCGCAAATCCAAGCCAGAACCAAATTCGGTAACACACAAGCAGTAAAACAAGCGGAATTACAGTGGAAATCCCGGTAACAAGAATCACCAGCAGCACCCCCGCCGCCAGATCCTTCTGTTCACTTTTTCCTGTTCGCAGTCTCTTTTCAAAAAAAGAAATCATATTTCCGATAAAACAAATGGGATGCCACATCCCATGGGGATCTCCGATGATGAGATCCAGCACATAGCCGGCCACAAGGGCCGCAATCGTTGCATACATGTACATCATTTTATTTTATGCGGGTTCCAATTCCACAGGTGACACGGTATACCGCCTCCGCCTGTTTCGCCAGTTCACAGGTCAGACGTCCGGTGCGCTCCCTCCATGCCCGCTCAAAAGCATCCATGGGAACAACACCGCATCCCAATTCATTGCACACGATGATCTGGTCCGGATCCTGTTCTAACTTCTCCCGCAACTCCTCTTCTATATTTCGCTCCGCCTTCATGCAGTCCTTTACCCATACATGAAACTGTGAAAACAGGGTGACTTCTCTCCCAGCCTGTTTCTGCTGTTCCAGAAGTGTTCCCGCAAATGCGGTTTTCCCCTGATAAGCCCCACCAATGACAAGTATCATATTTCAAATACCTCCTTCGCATCTCAGTCAAATTCAAGTATCCCACTTCTACAAATAGTGACTGGTAACAAATCTGCAGATTTCTACTGCAAAATCACCACATATGCCATGACAAGCTCACAGATCTGCAGGAAAAAGCCCTGAATATCTCCTGTAATGCCGCCAAATTTCTTCATAGCCATCCGTCTGCAGCAAAGGCAGACAATCACAGCTGACGCTGACGCCGTTGCCCCGCGCACCGGATCCAGCCATATCATAGCCGCCATACAGATTGCTGCTTCCACCACCAGAATGATTCTGCAGCGTTTCTGGTCTGCCGCCTGAGCAAAAGTCGCTGCCAGACCACTGTTTTTTGCACAGTGAAACGTGCAGATTCCAAAGCCGCTCAATGCCCTGCTTAGGAAAAATCCCAAAGCCAGTACGCTGATGTCTTCCGGTACAGCCTCTGTCCAGATACCAAAAAGTGCCAAAAAATATCCACAGCACACAATAATGGCAAATGCTCCGGCATGAGAATCTTTTAATATCTCCAACCGGCGCTCCCTGGGTTGCCAGGAACTCAAAGCATCCGCCGTATCAAGCAATCCATCCAGATGGATCCCGCCTGTAATAAGCACCGGAATCAGCACTGAAACAGCTGCCTTTAAAATGATTCCGATTCCAAGCAGATCACTGACCAGAAACCAGAGCCACACCAAAACACCAACCGCCGCACCGATCCACGGAAAAAAGCAGAGCGTGTTTTTCATATTTTTTTCGTTCCACTCGATCTGTGGCATTGGTACCTTGGAATACATGGAAAACGCAACCACGATACTTTCCAGAATAATCATACTCTCACGCTCCTTGTCACAACCGTTCTGTCGTATTCTTTCCCTTTGATACAAATCGGAATGCCACACACTACTTCGAACACACAATCCGCCATGGCTGCCGCTTCCTGATTTAGCTGACCAAGGATTTTCAGATACTGCTCTGTCTCCGGATCGTATTCCACCCCGTCGGAAAAAATATCATTGCTGACAATGACCAGGTGTTTCGCCTGTCCGGCCAGATAATGCAACCCTTCTTTCAGAACTTCTTCACAGGAATATCCACGTCCGTCCGGGGCGAACACTTCATTTGCCACCAGATTCGACATACATTCCAACAACGCCGTACATTCTTGTGGCAGACAGATATCCTCCATGTGTGTGCCCTGCTCAATGGTCTCAAATCCCTTGCCGCTTCTGGCTTTTCTATGTTTTTTCACACGGGCATGGCTCTCTTCATCATAGGCCTGCATGGTTGCAATATAACGTTTTTTGTGCGCCGGCAGCTTCATGCAGATACTTTCCGCAAACTCTGACTTTCCGCTGCCGCTGCCCCCCATTACCAATACAATCATTTTTATCCTTCTGTCCTCTTCCTTTCAGTCAAAACACCCAAATCTTGATTACACGGATTGTTCCGTGCTTTGCACTCCCACAATCCTTCCCGCTATTCGCATAT
>CAKRKO010000044.1 GCA_934358495.1 uncultured Eubacterium sp.
TTCTTAAGTCTTGGAAATCTGAAGGCCGGTGTCAGTATGCAGGGACATGATTTTATGAATTTCAGATATTATTACCGACAGACACAGATTGCACATGAAGTGGGACTGAGCGAGGATCTGCAGGAACCGATCTATTACTTTGAAAAGTATGCATTCCACTACTTCTTCCGGCAGGCTTCGCAAGTGCTGCTGCCAGAGATGCTGTGCACCCCACAGTTACTGAAGCTCATTGAGTACGACAAAGAGCATGATACAGAGTTTACTTATACGCTGCAGCGTTATCTGATCAACGAACGTAATATCAAAATTACGGCATCAGAACTTCATATTCACCGCAGCACAATGAATTACCGGATTTCCAGATTAAAAGAATTGCTTGATATAGATCTGGACGATTCCGAAAACCGACTATATCTTCTGAATTCCTTTTATATGCTTGATTTCAAAAAATTATATCAAAGTTAGATACCTTACGAAAAAGGAGAATTCCACCGTATCTTTTTCACACTGGAACTCTCCTTTTCCTTTCCATTTCACTTTACAGACTTATTTTCCGGAATTTCTTATCTGTCTTTACACTCACATTATACCGTTACACTTTTGGGTAAACCAATTTGTAAAACTCATTCTGTCATGCAGTTTGGTAATGATTCCTCTGAGGTTGATGCAGTAATACGTTTCTGTTATCAGAAATCTGCTTTTTCATCCGTTTTTTATTCATTTTGCATGATTTTTTCATGCTAAGAAGTGAATCCCATCTTTCCAATCGCTTCGACGTGTACTTCCGAACCAAGGAACAGGTTCATACCATATGCCATGGCATTCTGCTGTTCTTCCCTGAAAAGTACATTACTGATTTCCACGGCTCCCCGCTCCAGCGCTTTTTCGCGGGCAGCAGCCTCCCCATTTTCTTTTGCATAGGCAAGTGCTTCCTCATACGTCTCAAAAATCTGCGGTTCTTTCACGCCATAAACATAATAGCCACTTTTTGTCTCTTCCTCAGAATTCATCTCGTAATTGGCTTTGATCTGAATGATCACTTCTGCCCGAATGTCGCCGATGACAGCGCCAAGCGCATTGGTCACCCCGGCTTCCTGCGGAATGAAGCAGGTGGTTCCAAGAAGTTTTGCCACTTCCGGCAAAAATACATGGATCGGCGCACCAACGCCCACCAGCACGGCATCAGACTGAAACAGTGCCTGAATCAGATGGTTCGTACGCTCTTCTCCCTCTTCAGTCAACTTATTTTTAAATAACCGAAAACATTCTTCCACCAAAAGGTCGATTTCATCGGTATAAGCATACCTTTTGCTGTTTCGGAAACGGTCTTCCAGCAAAATACGGACAATATTTTTGTACAGTTTCTTTTCCACCAGTTCATACACCAGTGCCGGGATCTCCTCTTCTGTATGATGCGTGGATTTTGCCAGAAAAGCTGCTGCCAGCCGGGAAGCTTTTGCATCATACAATGTGAAATCTCCCCGGATACACATCATATCCGTTGGCGTCAGACCACTGCGCAAGATAATCCCCTCATCTTCCAGGCGCTGCAGATTTAACCGGTACACATCCGTGTGAAACGCATGCGCAGTTTCTGCCAGACTTAACGGACCGTCTTCCAGTAATTTTACCAGCATCTGCTCTTCCTCGGTGTAGCGCGGATTTCCTGCAATGTCCTTCTGCTTTATGTAAAAAGAATACATTGGCTTGGAATGGCCTTTCCAGTAATCCTCATCCAAGTTGTCAAAAATACGGAAAATATCCGGATACTGCGCCGCCAGAATACAAAGCGGCATAACGCGGCGGTCAGACAGAAAAAGTTCACTTTTGTGATAGCAGATCTCGCTGTCGCCACCCAATCCAAACGTATCCACATACAGCCCTTTGACAAAGGTACGCCAGCTGCCGATCTGAATGCCATTTTCAGCGCGGATCGGCAGATCATCTTTTACCAGTGCAATGTCGCTGGTCGTTCCACCCATATCAATGATGACAGATTTCGGATAATGACCAAGGTAAGCTCCACCCATGACACTGGCCGCCGGTCCACACAACAGTGTTTCCACCGGATGATTGCGGGCATAGGTTTCATTCATCAATGAGCCATCGCTGCGCATGATCACAACCGGACAGTTTAAATCCCGCAGACGCATACTGCAGCGTACCGCCTCCAGAAATTTATCAATCACCGGCAGCAAACGGGCATTCAAAAGAGCACTTGCTCCACGCTGGATCACGTTGCGGTCATGAAACAGATGATACGCACATACAATCGGCATTGTACTTTGTTTTCGAATCAATTCTGCTGCTTTCTGCTCGTAGGCTCCATCATTTTCTTCTGCATTCATCTGCGCAATGGCCACACTGTCATACACAGCAAGCCGTTCCGTGATTTCCATCTCAAAAAGATCCCATCCCGGTTCTGTATGTTCTTTTGCATTTCCTTCCACAAACAAAATATCATCCAGATTTTCGAAACCGTATTCACGGTAAGAATTGCGCACCACTTTTTCACTGACGCCGATAAAAATCATAAACACCCGGCCGCCTTTATTTTCCACACAGGCATTTGTCGCCAATGTGGTGGACAGGGCGAGAAACGACGCCTGATGCAGCAGTTCTGCCGGCAGTTTGTCCAGCGAACTTCCGATCCCCTGCTCCAAGTGATCGTGTGTGGTCTGTGATTTTGCAGATGCAAGAATACGCCCTTCTGTCATATCAAAGGCAACGGCATCCGTGCAGGTTCCCCCTGTGTCAATTCCAATTCCAATCATAAAACTTTCCTTTCTCCTTCTCCTGTATCCATGTACTTTATGCCGCACTACAGGCTTCCCTTTTTATGTAGTATATAATATCAACGCATGTACTGTAAAATACAGAATCTACCTGTCATCATAACACTCTGTTATAACCATACTCACCTATTTCATGAAAATGAATACGCAAAAACAGAATAAGCTCATAACCAGATGACAATTCACATCTGTCCCCACATTTTTTATACTGAATTTATACAGAACAGAACTGTCAGACAACAGGCTGTTTTGATTCAAACACTTTATCATTTACAGGAGGTTTTTACATTATGACATCAGAAGAAAAAATTCAGAAAGCCATTCGCCTGGAACCATATGCCAGCAAATCAGAAATCCCGATTTTTCCTATGATCATCACCTACGCAGGTGTTCCTGCCGGAATCACACAGGCAAAATTATTTGAAAGCAACGAAATCTGGCTGGATTCCATGGAAAAAACATTTCAGAAAATCGGATGTTATCCGGACATGGTAATGCCGGTTGGGGCAGCCGACACCGTATTTATCGAATCTATGAAGGCACGTCTCCCGGGCCGTGAACTTGGAGACAACGAATTGTTCCAGTTCATCGAGCTTCCTGTTATGACGGAGGACGATTATCAGTTTTTGATGGACAACGGCTATCAAGCCTGGAAAATGAAACATTTATGCGCTATTCAGGAGCCTCCCGTAACACCGAACGAAACCGGAATCGGTCAGATTGTCGGCCGCCTCATGGAAGTTGGCAAACATTTTGGCATGAACCGCCAGTACTGGGAAAGCAAAAACATTCCACTTTGCTTCCATAACGGATGCGCACCAGCCTTTGATGAATTCTCCATGTCCCGTGGTATGGAAGACTTCTTCTATGATCTGTATGATGAGCCGGAAATGGTAAAAAATGCATGTGCTGCTGCCACTCCTGCCATCATCGGTCAGGCCCTTCAGGGTATGAAACCAGGTGACCGCATCGCCATGTTTGCAATGCGTTCCTCCTCTTCTTTCATTTCCCCGGAAATGTTTGAGGAATTTGCTTTTCCATATATGAAACAGATGGTAGAAGCATTTTATGCAAAGGGAATTGTCAGTGTCATCCACTGCGACGGTAACTGGCTGCCAATGCTGCCGTATTTTTGCGAACTGCCAAAAGGAAGCTGTATCATTGAATTAGACGGAACCACCGACATTGAAAAGAGTGCTGAAATCCTGCGTGGACATCAGTGTATCCGTGGTGACATTCCAGCTGCCACTCTGGCTTTTGGAACCGTAGAAGAAACAAAAGCTTACTGCGATAAACTGATCAACCTGGCTATGGATGGTGGTTTCATTATTGGAACCGGATGTGAAGTGCCGCTGAATGCCAAACTTGAAAATGTGCAGGCATTCATGAACTGTCTGAAATATTAAATTCTTGTTTGTCGCGTTACAATGGCATTTACAGCATATAAATTAGCGCATGCAACACAGAGCATATTATTCCAATGATATATATGCATGCGTGGCACGAAGTGCAGGGTAGCGCAAAAAATTCACTAATTTCATATCGAAAATCAAGAACTCCGGGAATTTTTTCTCAAGGAGCGATTGCTAGCGACTGAGACAAAATTCCCGGAGTTCCAATCAAAACCTAACGTAGTAAATTTTTAAGCCACCCAAAACAAGATTTTATATTTGTAGATATTTCATAAAATATCGAAATGCCGGATTCGCATTTTTCTCACTCCATACCAGATCAAACGGCGTCCCCCCGATTTCCGCCACTCTGATGCATTCCACATTCGGACTGTTGCAGCACTTACTGTATGCGTCCAGTATCGCAATTCCTTTTCCCAATTCCAGCATCATCATATAATTTTTCTCATCGGACGCCATCACTAATTCCGGCTTGAATCCCGCTTCTTTTGCCTGCGCCTTGATCATACGATTCAGAAATGTATTTCCGCTTTCGCTAATTGTCAGAAATGGTTTGTCCGCAAAGTCTTTCAGAGAATATCTGTCCTTTGTATCTTTCATAAATATTTTGGGTACAACCAGAACGGTTTCTAACTTATACAGTGTTTTATGCTGAATTTTACTTCTGCCAGTCAGATCATATTGTAACGTCACTGCGCAGTCCAATGTTCCATTCTGCAAATTCTGGATCAGTCCATCAAAAGAATCCGTTGTCACATACAATTCCACACCCGGACAGTGTTTTGCAAAATCATTTAATATTTCCTGCAGATACTCATCTATGATCTGATTTTCAAAAATCCCCAGACGAACGGTTCCTGTCATTCCTTTTTCCGCATATTTTGCCCGTTCAATGACCAGCTGCGCTTTTCCGTGCAGTTCTTTGAATCCATCGTATATGATCTGTCCTGCGTCTGTCAGCTGTGTACGCTTACTTTTATCTCTTGAAAACAATACTACGCAAAGTTCCGCTTCCAGTGCATTAATCCGCTTGCTCAATGCCGGCTGTGCCATATACATGGCCTCTGCGGCTGCGGTAAAACTTCCCAGCTCTGCCACTTTGAAAAAACATTCAATCTGTTCCGATGTCATAAAAAATACCCCCGAAAAAATGCATAATAATTACATTTATTATAGCATCTTTTCGAGGGTTTGCATATGTTCATTCTTTCCGTCAGTAGTTTGTCAGCAGTTTCTGTTATTTCTGCGGATGTGTCTTCAGGAAATCATGTGCAGCCTCACTCATGGCAAGCACATTTTCCGGTTTTGCATCTGACGGGATATCGCATCCGGTTGCGATCATACAGCCCCAAGGTCCGATATCTTCCAGAAGTTTTGTCACATACTCTTTTACCTCCTCCGGTGTACCAAATGTCATCAGTTCACACGGAACATCACCGAGGATACATACATCTTTTCCAAGCACTTCTCTTGCTTTGCGAATATCTGTTTTGGAATCCAGTGCCAGGACATAAGTCTTGTCTTCCAGACGTTTAAACTTATCCAGATCCAGATTCCAACAGGAATCCAGGTGGAACATCGGAATGACATTCATCTCGATACACAGGTCGTAGTAAGCTTTAAAAGCCGGCCATACGAATTCATCAAACATTTTCGGGGAAACCAGATCCGGACCGGTTCTCCATCCCCCGATCCATACGCCAAGGGCATGGGTATCTTTCATCTGCTGTTTGTAAGCTTTCAGATTATGCTCCAATACCATATCAAAAATTTCATGCATCAACTCCGGCTCTTCCATCAGATCATCCATAAAGAATGCTTCCAGGGAACGTCCGCCGCAGAAATACTCAAACGGTGTGATCATCAGGAAATCAACGATACACGGAATACCTGCTTCATAGAACTTCTGATAGCAGCGAGGAATTGCTTCAAAGTACGGTTTCAGATGTTCCCAGTTATTGTCACATTTTTCTGCAACAAACTGTTTCTGGAATGCATCCCATCCCATCTCTTTGATTTTCTCATAATCCTCAAACTGCATGTTCTCGAACTCTTTGATCTGCCACATATCATCATCGCCCAGTTCCTGTCCCGGAAGTGCTGCTTTGGACAGCCACTGTGTACCAAGCAGATATGGGGAAAA
Source organism: uncultured Eubacterium sp. (assembly GCA_934358495.1). Lineage (GTDB taxonomy): Bacteria > Bacillota > Clostridia > Lachnospirales > Lachnospiraceae > Eubacterium_I. Next base: position 6,351 of record CAKRKO010000044.1, read on the forward strand.
GATGACATTCTGTGTGCCGTCTGCCCCGATGCGCTCTAACTCAGCCAGATTGGCGTCACATGCCTTGTCAAAATCTGTAATATAGTCTTTTAATAAGATATGCTGCGCCCGTGCAAAATAAGCATTTCCACACGGAACTACCGGCACGCGGTCCACCTGCTCACAACGAACCGTTTTTCTCAGTAACTCAAGATTCTCTTCATATTTACCCATGATACATTCCTCCACATTTTAAACTTGTCATTACTTTTTCACACCACACGTTAACCTGACTGTCTGCCTGTGGTGTTTCCCTTTGATAGTTTCAGTATATCGGTAATCCAGTGGTCTGTACACTGAATAAATCCCATCTTGTCATACACTTTGGTTATGATTCATCATGCAGTTTCGTTATCATTCATCATGCGTTTTGGTAATTAATTTCTGTTATTGAGTATTTACTTTTTGAAAAAGGACTCAGTCTGTTTTTTCCCGGACGCTAATAATCGCTTTCCGGGAAAAAACAGACTGAGCCCTTTCTTTTCACACTTGCTTATACTGTATGTTAATAATTGCTTGATTTATGCATAAAAATCTTCTACTGCTTTGAAGAATGCATCGATATTCTCCCATGGAGACATAGGCGGAATATCACAGCCGGAAGAAATCACAAAGTTTTTATATTTACAGCACTCGTTCATTACTTCTTTTGTTCTGTTGTATACACTCTCTGCAGTTCCGTTTCTGAACTCTCCTGCCGGATCTACATTACCCATGGCAACGAGGTTTTCCGGAACGTGAGTCATCATCTCAGCCATGTTGATGGCATTTCCGAAATGATACATCAGGCAGCCGTTTGTCACGATGGTATCGATTGTTTTTACAGCTGTATTTCCACAGTTATGATATACAACGATGAAATTGTCATCCTGAACAGCGTCCACAATCTGTTTTACATAATCTGCAGAAAATTCCTGTGCCAGAGCCGGGGATAACAGCCCTGCCAGCGGCTCAGCCATTACAATTCCGTTTGCGCCAACTTTTTTGTACTCATTACAGTAGTTGATCAGGAACTCTGTTGCTTTCTGCAGAACGGTATGCACCATATCAGGCTCATCGTAGCAGTACATCAAAGCTTCGGATACATCCAGTAGTCTTCCTGCCAGAGAGAACGGGCCTATAACGCCTGCCAGAACCGGTCTGTCTGTGATCAGTTTGCACGCTTTCTCAATAGCATCAATGTAAATCTGTGTACGGCCTGCACCAATCTCCGGAACTTTCAATGCATCTGCTTCTTCCTCTGTGGAAACAATAGAACCGATAACGGTCGGAACCTCATCGTCAGATACACGGATCGTAGATCCAAAAGCTTCTGCTTCCAGAGACAGATCCATCAGGCTTACACTGGCTGCTGTCGGACAGGAATCTGCGATGATCTTCATACCTTCTGCCTGTTTATCACTGCTGTTGATCAGTTCTGCTACAGTAATTCCCATTTTCTGGATAGATGGGAAAGAAAGTACCGGTAATGCTTTCTTTTTATCACTTGCGATTACATCCGCTACCCACTGTTTCATGTCCATAGTCATAATAAATACCCTCCTGAATTAGTTTGCAAATACTGCCGCAGCCGCATCAGCTGCAGAAGCTGCGTCCTCTGTGTAAATATCAGCATTGATACTGTCTGCAAATGCCTGATTTACCGGTGCTCCACCAACCATGATCGTTACTTTATCGCGGATACCAGCCTCTTCTGCTGCTTTTACTACTTCACCAAGCATCGGCATAGTTGTTGTCAGAAGTGCGGAACAGCAGATAATACTGCAGTCATTCTCAATGGCACATTTAACAAAATCCTGCGGTTCTACATCTACACCAAGGTCAATGATCTCAATACCTTTTCCTTCGATCATCATACGAACCAGGTTTTTACCAATGTCATGCATATCACCTTTTACGGTTCCGATGCAGGCTTTTCCAAGCGGTTCTGCTGCATCTCCGGAAAGAAGTGGTTTTAAAAGCGCGGTTCCTGCATTCATGGCACGGGCTGCAACCAATACTTCTGGTACAAATACTTCATCGTTTTTGAATTTTTCACCAATAATGTTCATTCCTGCAAGAAGACCATCTTTTAAAATAGTTGCTGCGTCCATTCCTTCATCAATGGCCTGCTGCACTAATCTGGTTACATCTTTTCTTTTTCCTTTCTGTAAAGCTTCTGAAATCTCATTAATAACTGACATACTTTCTCCTCCTCGTCTTAACTCACTGTCGGATTTAACATCAGAAAATATCCTTCGTCCGGCATTTTTCTTCATCCCCTGAAATTCAAGAATGCCCTCGGCATTCTTGCTGCTCGTCACCTATAGATGCTGGTGTCATCTCGTATCTAATGTATCCGACTAGTAACCCTTTGTTCTGGTTTCAGTATAAACAGATTTTCTCATACCGTAAATTCTCATCTGGTTATGAGCTTATTCCTTTTTCTGTTTTCTGTTTTCTTACTGATTCAAGTATATAAATTGATTCAGAAAATGTAAAATTACTTTTCAAAGTAATATCATGCAATTTAGTTATGCAAGTTCCATAAACGCATAACCCATTTTTCAATATTTGAAAAATCAATTTCACAGAACAAGAAAATTTTACTATTTAAATACAGTCACACTTTCTCCGCATTATATTGAAAAAAAACTGGAAGTTTTCTGAAAAAAGTGTATACTGGTAAAAAGGCACTTGCCTAAAATTTACTGATAAAAACAGTGACATCAGTATTTGCATATTAATTTGTATATTTTATTTATAAGGATAGGGAGGAAATGACCGGCGCCGGTCAATACTGATACTATGAGATCATTAAATCTGACATTGCTCACTGATTTATATGAGATAACCATGATGCAGGGTTATTTCAAAGCGCAGAACCAGGACGTGGTTGTCTTTGATGCTTTTTACCGTGAAAATCCATGTGGAGGCGGTTATGCCATTGCCTGCGGACTCGAACAGGTTATCGACTACATCAAAAACCTTCAGTTCTCTGCTGACGATATCCGTTATCTCCAGAGCCTGAACATGTTTGACGAGGATTTCTTAAAATACCTCAGCACATTCCGCTTCTCCGGAAGCATTTATGCAATCCCGGAAGGAACAGTGATTTTCCCACGTGAGCCATTTATCAAAGTGGTTGCTCCGATCATGGAGGCACAACTGGTAGAGACAGCAATTTTAAATATCATGAATCACCAGAGTCTGATCGCCACAAAAGCAGCACGCGTCTGCTATGCGGCACAAAATGACGGTGTTATGGAATTCGGACTTCGCCGTGCCCAGGGACCGGACTCCGGTATTTACGGTGCCCGCGCTGCTGTCATCGGTGGCTGCTGTGGGACTTCCAACGTACTTGCCGGACAGATTTTCAACATTCCGGTAAAAGGAACCCACGCACACAGCTGGATCATGAGTTTCCCGGATGAATATACTGCATTCAAAACATATGCAGAGTTATATCCGAATGCCTGCATTTTGCTGGTAGACACTTATGACACCTTAAAATCCGGTATTCCAAACGCAATCCGCGTGTTCCAGGAAATGAAAGATGCCGGTGTGAAACTTCATAATTATGGTATCCGTATGGATAGTGGTGATCTTGCTTACCTGTCCAAAAAAGTTCGTAAAATGCTGGATGCAGCCGGCTTCCCGGATGCGATCATCTCCGCTTCCAACGACCTTGATGAATACCTGATCGAGACTCTGAAAATCCAGGGCGCAAAGATCACGTCCTGGGGTGTCGGCACAAGCCTGATCACTTCCAGAGACTGCCCGGCTTTCGGTGGTGTATACAAACTGGCTGCTATCCGCAACGAGGACGGCAACTTCACACCGAAGATTAAACTTTCCGAAAATACTGAGAAAGTGACTAATCCGGGAAACAAAGAAATTTATCGTATTTATGATAAAGAAACAGGAAAAATCCGCGCAGATCTGATTTGTCTGGCAGATGAAACATTCGATGAAAATGAAGACATGCTACTCTTTGATCCGACTGAAACATGGAAACGGACACGTCTCGTTGGCGGCACTTATAACATGAGAAAACTGCTGGTTCCAATCTTCGAAGAGGGAAAATGCGTGTACACTTCTCCAAGTGTTATGGAAATTCAGAATATCTGTACACAGGAGAAAGCGACACTCTGGGATGAAAATATGCGTTTTGTAAATCCGTCTAAGGTGTATGTGGATCTTTCTGATAAGCTGTACAATATGAAGCAAACGGTGTTCAATGAACTCAGTACAGCAAAATATCATGTATAATTTCTTGTTTAGGGTGGTTTGGAACAAGCAGAAACGAACTCCAACAAGAACCTGAAAAATTTTCTGTGACCACTGCGTCGCTTATTTCCGACCGCTCCCGCGAACTCGCCCGCAAAACCGGCGTGCTCAGACACACTCCCGCGGTCGGGCTAGACGCAGCGGTCACAACGAAAATTTTACAATGGTTCTTTCGTTGGAGTTCGTTTCTGCTTTGTTCCATTTACACCGTGGCACCGCGTGACACGCATGCATACACTTCACTCAACTAATAATGACTTTGTTGCATGCGCAGATTAACATATTGAAAAATGAACCAAATTTTAAAATTGAGCAACGTACGCTATCCTTGACAGAATAAACAACGAACGGCTTTCCCTTTATTACCGACGGCGAAGAACTCAAGAACATATAGTGGCTTCGCCACCAAAATAAGCAACTATGGATAAACGCAAAGTAATTATAAATCTGTACCATACGGTTTTTTAAACTGTTTTTAGATTTTGAGCCAGAGGTAAGACCAAAGCCACCGCAACGCGGTTCCCTTTTCTTTAAGTTATTACTATTATTTATCCTTACATCCATTATCCCTAATGCACAATAATGTTAGAATTGATATTTTTCTTTAATCGACTCAATAAACGTAACCAGTTCTGTACTACATTTTTCTTTTAAAAGAGACATTCCCTGATTTATACCAGTCAAAATATAAATATTTGTATCCGTAATTACAATTTTATGTATTTTGTCATACGATACTTTTATTGTACCCGCATCAATTATTTCTTCCAGATAATCTTCATAAAACAAATAATGGTGTACACTGTTTTGCATCATTTTATTTGAATCCCATGAACGTTTTACCACCCGCTTCTGTAAGATATATGCACTGGTAAATCCTACTACTAAAGTAAGTACAGCCAGGATCACCGGTTGATACCAGTGTCCCCATAGCAAAAACATAGAACCAGCTACGATAATAATCGAACAAATACGACTTAACTTTTTATTCCGGGCATTTTTCTGAACAAATTTTGAGAATTTTTCATATTCCTCCCAGGTCAATATAGTGTCTGCTTCATACAATACTTGCTCCATTTTTCTCTCCTAATTGAAACCTATTACCTTCTGGGAAATCTTATAAATTGTCAGTGACAGTTTTCTGCCCCCTCTTCCCGGAAGATTTAATGTCCGTCCCATAATCCGGTTACGCAATTTATGAAACAGCCGAATATCCGCATTTTTGATATATGTCCAGAGTTCCCGTTTTTTCTCCAGATTTTCTTCGGTTCCGGATTTCAGCAACATTACCGTAGAAATCACCGTAATGATTTCCAGATAATTCAGCATATAGCGGCGAAGATGACGATCCGATATTTTCCACAGATCATAAGAATCCACCATAATCTTATTAACCTTAATCTGCTGGTCAATATTTTTGATCATATTTTTTTCATTGACGGACTGATCATCTCTGCCGATATAATAACGGTAGAAATCCACATCCAGGTAATACATCGTCTTCACATATGGCAAGGGCACATACACAAACAGATTATCCACATAAAATGTATGCTTCGGCAGTACCAGATGGCAATCCCGCAGCAACTGTGTCCGATAAATCACCGAGTGCATCAGAATATATTTTCCGATTTTAAAATTTTTCGTCTCTTCCCAGCCAAAAAGCTGTCCCTGTGGAAGTATGTTATGATAACGAGTCGCAGATTTATGCTTTGCCCCTTCTTTTTCATACACAAAATTGCTGATCATCATATCCAACATACATCCGGCAGAGCATAGATTATGTAATGTATCCAGAATCTGATGATAACTTTGCTCATCTACCCAGTCATCGCTGTCTACAACCTTAAAATACAGACCTGTAGCATGATTCAGACCTGCATTCAGACCTGCGCCATGTCCTCCGTTTTCCTGATGGATCACCCGGACAATGGACGGATATTCCTTTGCATATTCATCTGCAATCGCGCCTGTATCATCGGTAGAACCATCATCCACAATAATAATTTCCACATCTTCTCCGCCCACCAGCAGAGAATCCACACAACGGCGCATATAGTCCTGTGAATTGTAACAGGGTACGGTAAATGTTAATAACTTCATACAAGAATTTTCCCCTTTTCCTATTTGTGTACAAGTCAAATCAAATACATCAAAAATCGGGCAGCCTCTTCCGATCTCTATATTCCGGTAACTTCTTTCTGCATTTAATTTTTCTTTTTTATTTCCGTTCAAGAATGCCCTCGGCATTCTTGCTGCGAGATGCACGTCATGCAATGCATGACATATTCTTCTGTGCATCTCTGCAATTCTACACTCCGTTTCGGTCGGCGCAAAACCATTGTCCACCGGACAATGTGCGCCCTGCCGGAGGCTATATCAGATGGGAGATCGAATCCCACCACTGATATAATCTTGTTGCTCACCACCTGCAGAGGTGGGAGTCATCTCACATCTGATATATCTTTCTTTTTAGTATACATCACGAATCTGAAAAAATTAACTTGTTTTTTCAAATTTTTTCTTACGTTTTACCTATACATCTTTACAAAAATCCGGCAAACAGGTTCTTCATAATTTGTTCACATTTTATTTGCAAAAAAAACATACTCTCCACATACGAAAGACACAATTTATCTCTATACTTCTAACTGTAAGATAAATAAAGATCTTACACAAAACAACTTAGAAATTTTCAATTTCTTTTCATAAATCTTTTTCATGTATAGCCGATGCCTACGCATCGGCTCCTCTTTTAAGTTCTCGCAGAGAACGCTACTTCTTGAACCCAAAGTTCAAGAAGGTTCCACTATTTCATTCCCAGTTCACTCATACAGTGCAAAAAGCTTAACAGGCATGCTCGCATGGTTGGGAAGCTTTTTTGCTGTATGAAGGGAACGCCGTCTTATGAGCAAAAATAGATGCATCGCAGCGGAGAAGCCCTGTTAGGAGCGTTTTGCGAATGACGCGGGTGAACTGACTCGCTACTTTTCCTCAAACCTTTCATTTCCAAGCCGAATGTTCATATATTTTGTATATGCCGCAAAAGCCGCCGGTATCGGATATGCCTCCTCGGAATGTGCTGCCTCCACAAATAAAAGCCCTGCTTCTTCTCTGGTCAGCGAATCCACTTCCACCATATACCCCTGCATATGCCATTCCACATGGGAAAAAATATGTTTCGCATCTTCCAGTTTCTGAATCCGCATCGGATGCAGATGCATTTCCTGCACTACATGCAGTGCTTCATCCTCGGAAAGATTTCCCAGTTCATTCGGAAATTCATACAATCCGGCCAGCAATCCTTTTTTCGGACGTCTTTTCAAAACTACCCGCTCTCCGTCACGGATCACCAGCACCGTGCGTTCCTCGATTCTTCTGCCCTTTGCCTTCTTTTTTACCGGAAGCTCCTGCCAGAGTCCCCGTTTTCTCGTTTCACAGAAGGAATACCAGGGGCACTGGTCACACAAGGGCTCTCCGTTTGGCACACAGACAATGGCTCCAAGTTCCATCAGTGCCTGGTTAAAACTCCCGGCACAATCCTGTGGAATCACCTGCTGCAGTGCCTGCTCTACTCTTGTTTTTACTGACTGTTTCATAATATCAGAGTTGTCCGCAGATACACGCATCAGGATCCGCAATACATTTCCATCCACCGCAGGCACCGGAATCCCGTATGCAATGGATGCGATTGCGCCCGCTGTATAGTGTCCGATTCCTTTCAGCTCCAGCAGTTTTTCATAATCCGCCGGCAGTTTCCCATCATACTGCTCCATCACCGTCTGCGCCGCGATCTGCATGTTACGCACCCGGTTATAATAACCCAGCCCTTCCCACAGTTTTAACAGCCGTTCTTCCTCACATTCTGCCAGACTCTTCACATCCGGAAGTGCATGCATGAACCGTTCAAAATATGGTTTCACTGCCTCCACACGGGTCTGCTGCAGCATGATCTCCGACACCCAGACACGATAAGGTGTACTTATACTCCTCCAGGGCAATGTCCGTGCATTTTTTTCAAACCATGCCAGCAAAGGCTTTACAATCTGTTCCAATTGAAATTCTTCCAGCATTTCTATCTTATCTCCTAATTATATGTGCTTCATATCCTTTAGCACTTTAACAGATATTTTATACTTTTTCTACTGGGAAATGTTAGTTTTATTGTTTTCTTTTTAACAAATATGGTGTATAATCAATTTGTTGAGTAAATTGTATTCTCAGGATACATAAATTACATGTACGTTCCACCCCTTTAAATGAAGAATTCTAAACTTGTTTAAAGAGATTATGACCGTACATTTACCAAAACAGGAGGTATTTGAAATGAATAATTTACTTTTAGAAGTAGAAGGCCCAATCGCCGTACTTACTATCAACAGACCAAAGGCATTAAATGCCCTGAACAGTGAGACACTGACAGAGTTAAACGAAGTTCTTACTGAGATTGAAGGAAGAGATGACATCAAAGTCGTAATCCTTACCGGTGCCGGCGAAAAGGCATTTGTTGCAGGTGCAGACATCTCTGAGATGGTAAACTTCTCCGCAGCAGAAGGACGTGCTTTCGGTATGAGAGCTTCCGAACCATTCTTCAAATTACAGAACATGCGTCAGGTTACAATCGCAGCTGTAAACGGTTTTGCATTAGGCGGTGGATGTGAGATTTCCATGGCTTGTGATATCCGTATCGCTTCTGAAAATGCATTATTCGGACAGCCGGAATGCGGTCTTGGAATTATCCCGGGATTCGGTGGTACACAGAGACTTGCCCGCCTGGTTGGTATGGGACGTGCAAAAGAAATGATCTTTGCATGCCAGAATATCGATGCTGCAGAAGCTTACAGAATCGGACTTGTAAATAAAGTTGTTCCTCAGGAAGAGCTGATGGCTACTGCTAAGAAATTAGCCGGAAAGATTGCACGTAATGCAAGCTATGCTGTTTCAATCGCAAAAGCTGCAATCAATAACGGTTACGATATGGACATCAAGAACTCTGTTGAGTACGAAGCAAACCTCTTCGGTATGACATGCTCTACACATGACAAAACAGAAGGAATGACAGCTTTCCTTGAGAAACGTAAAGAGAAAAACTTTACAGATTTCTAAATCGAACAGGCTTTTAAAATGAAGATTTTATGATTTTCCGATAATCCAATGGAGGGATGCCATCAAATACAAATGCGTATTTCTGGCATCCCATTTTTATAAAACAGATTTCACAAAAAATGCAGCGATCAGAATATTATCTTCCTGTTTTCTGCAAAACAGGATTTCTCACGCTTTATCCTTCTATGATCTTACTGCAATTTTTGAAAGGAGTTGCAACTTATGATTGAAAAAATGATTACTTTCATCGGTGGTGGAAATATGGCGACTGCCATCATCAGCGGTCTGCTCTCTTCCGGACTGTCAGACTGTAATCACATCTGTGCGACTGCCGCACATGAGTCCTCTGTCATTCGCCTGAAAGAAACGTTAAATATTGAAGCTACCACAGACAATAAAGCAGCTGCACAAAAAGCAGACATTCTTTTTTTGGCCATAAAGCCAAATATGTTTCACAAAATAATTCCTGAAATCCGCCATGCGGTGAAAGATGATGCGATCATCGTGTCCATCGCTGCCGGACAACCAATCGAACGCATTGAAGAAATGTTTGAAAATTCCATCAAATTAGTGCGTGTCATGCCAAATACTCCTGCTATGGTTGGCTCAGCTATGAGTGCCATATGCCGCAACGATGCTGTTACCGATGAAGATCTGGATGAAATTCAGGCTATTTTCAACAGCTTTGGTGAATCCGAGGTAGTCAGTGAATCTATGATAGATACCGTTATTGGTGTCAGCGGATCCTCTCCTGCATATGTATACATGTTTATCGAAGCAATGGCAGATGCTGCTGTGGCAGATGGCATGCCACGTGCGCAGGCATATAAATTTGCTGCCCAGGCAGTACTTGGCTCCGCTAAAATGGTACTTGAGACCGGAAAACATCCGGGAGAACTCAAGGATGCTGTATGTTCCCCGGGCGGTACAACGATTGAAGCTGTCGCGGCACTGGAAAAATCCGGATTCCGTAATGCTGTCATCGAGGCACAGAGAGCCTGTGTACAGAAATCACGGGATATGAATTCTTGAGTCTTGTTTCGTGGCTAAAATTTTTTATTTACGAAAGCGCCCAAATTTATTTTGTCTTTCCGGCTAACAATCGCTCGTCAAGAAAAAATAAATTTGGGCGCTATTTACGTTGTGGTACTCGTAAAATATTTATGTCACTCACTGCGCTCTGCGTGACACGTGCACATTTACAGTTACAACACAGCATATGTTATGTTGTGCACGCAGTCCCACAATACAATCGAATATCATTTTCATAGCGTAAATAAAAAATCAGAGAAAATATCCTCAACGAACGATTAAGCGAACGACTGAGTTTTGCGAGTTTTGCGCGAGTGGAAAACGACCAGCTTTTATCGGAGTTGAGAACGAGCGCGATAAAACCGAAGCAAAACGAAGGTAGTGAACGTCTAGTGAGTGAGGAAATTTTTCTCTGATTTTGATTTTACATATTAAATTTAAGAACAAAATTCCCGTAACGCCTGTGTATAGGCCGCATTATCGACCAGATAACCGGTACCATGTTCTGCACCATCCACCAGCAACAATTTTTTCGTTGTCCGACAGTTTTTTGCTGCCATGATCGTCATTTCCACCGGCACATTACTGTCCGCTGTTCCATGCACCAGCAGTACCGGAATGGTATTCGTTTTCATTACTTCCGGCACAGATAATTCTTTCAATGAATAATGCGCCAAAATACAGCTCCAGATTCCAATTGCCACTGTCAGAAGTGTTCCTTTGCAATGGTAAGTTGTTTGAATCCTCTTTTTTATAATATCATATGGAGAGGAAAATGCGCTGTCTGCTACAATTCCAGTCACATTTTCCGGGAGTGTCATGCAGACTTCCATTGATTTCTCCGGAGAACTACTGATCTGAACCATTTTGTTGTCATGATGCGCACTGGCCATCAGCACAGTTGACGCTCCCATAGACAATCCTGCCAGAATAATTTTCTGATCCGTACCGAAACGCTTCGCTATGTACTGCGCCCATAAACAACAATCCCGGCTTTCTAATACGCCAAATCCAATATATTTTCCCTCACTCTCGCCGGCCGCTCTCTGATCAATATGTACGATACGGTTTCCACATTCGTAATACACATGAGAAGATGCAGAAAAATCCACCTCCGGATGAGTACGGTATCCATGAAACATCAGCACTGTTCCTTTTGCTCCCGGCTGATCCAGCAAACGTCCATGCAGCTTCAAACCATCTTCAGACTGAATATAAACATCTTCTGCCTCCTGCCGGCTGATCCAGGCAATGCCTTCCTGAATCTCATCATAATACTGATCCCAGGCGGTTCCTTTCAATGTCTCACGATCATTGATATTCAATTCATGTCCGCGACAAATGGCTGTCTTAAATCCCACATATCCAATTACAAACCAGCCCAGAAAGATTACTGCTACAATGATACATACTACAATCCACATCTTATTTTTCTTTTGCTCCTGTCATTATTTGTAAAGCGGACATTCGCAATCCGCTTTCGCTACTTGCTCATGAACGCAGTCGCTTTGCTCATGTCAGTGGGAACTTTTAACTCTCACTGACAGGAGCATCCCCCTTACCCACCGCTTAGTGCTCTATGCACTTGAAGTGGGGGAATGCTTATTCTGCGTTCAAAAAGAAAAGCAGATGTCTCCACCTGCTCCCCATACTAATTTTCTGATATTTCATCAATCATTCTGATCTCTTCATCCGTGAATCCTGAGCTTTCAATAACTTTGATATTGTCCATAATCTGCTGTGGTCTGGATGCCCCGATCAGCACACTGGTGACCACATCGTCCTTCAATACCCATTTCAATGCCATCTGTGCCAGACTCTCGCCACGCTGTTTTGCGACTTCATTCAATGCCTGAATCTGGTGGATCTTACTGTCCGTAAACTGCTCTTTTTTCAGGAATCGGCCATCTGTATTTACACGGCTGTCTGCAGGAATACCGTTCAGATAACGGTCGGTCAGCATGCCCTGTGCCAATGGACTGAATGCAATGATTCCCTTGCCCTCTTCCTGTGCTGCCTGTTTTAATCCGTTCTGCTCAATTGTACGGTCAAAAATAGAATAACGGTTCTGATTAATGACAAACGGGCAATGCAGCTCTCTCATAATGGCAGCTGCACGTTTCATCGTCTCACCGTCATAATTGGAAATTCCGGCATACAATGCTTTTCCACTTTTTACCGCCTGATTCAAGGCACCCATGGTTTCCTCCAGCGGAGTGTTCGGATCCATCCGGTGATGATAATAAATATCCACATAATCAAGTCCCAGTCTCTGCAAACTCTGATCCAGACTTGCCAGAAGGTATTTGCGGCTTCCCCAATCACCATAAGGTCCTTTCCACATATCATAACCGGCTTTTGTACTGATGATCAGCTCGTCACGATATGATCTGAAATTCTCTTTCAAAAGTTTTCCAAGATTCGACTCCGCACTGCCATACTCCGGACCATAATTATTTGCCAGATCAAAATGTGTGATGCCATTGTCAAAAGCAGTGAACACCATCTGACGCATGTTTTCATAAACACCTGTGTCTCCGAAATTGTGCCAGAATCCAAGGGAAACCTCCGGCAGCTTCAGTCCACTGTTTCCACAGCGATTATACACCATTTTGTCATATCTAGTCTCTTTTGCCTGATACACGATACACTCCTCCTCATGATAACATTTGCTCTATGCGAAATATTGTACCACTGCTCTGTCTATTTCGCCAGTCAAATTCTTTTGGCTGTGAAAGAAACAAGATATAAAGCGGACATTCGCAATCCGCTTTCGCTACTTGCTCATGAACGCAATCGCTTTGCGACCTGTCAGTAGGAGCTTTTTACTCCCACTGACATAAGCATCCCCCTTACCCACCGCTTAGTGCTCTACGCATTTGAAGCGGGGGAATGCTTATTTTGCGTTCAGGCTCCCAATAATACTGCCATGATCGGTATCGTCACCAGCGACACGATCGTCGAAATTGCCACACTGATAGACGCCGACTGGCTCTGCCTCGGATATGGTGCCGCACCCATAGCAACCAGTGAGGCAACCGGCATACCTGCTCCAATGGTACAAATATTGATCAGTGTCGCATCTTTTGTTACCAGATGCATGAACAGCCACACGATCACCGGCATTACAGCCAGACGGATTGGAAGCATCGGCCAGATACCCTTCTCTTTTTTAATATCTCCCAAAGATGCAGCCGCCATGGACGCACCGATGATGATCATCGACAACGGTGTCGTGATATTTCCAACAAACCCTACGCAGGCATAAAAAATATCCGGCATTGGAATATTGGCAAAATAAATCACCAGAGACGCAACGGAAGCAATAATTCCATTATTGATAAAACTGCGGAAATTCAGTTTTTCTTTCACATAGTTTCCAGACTCAATGGCTGCATCTTTTTTCAGCAGGTGCAGTCCCATGGAGAAAAACAGGATACTGAACGGCATGTTAAAAATTGTGATAAAAAAAATCGCGCTGTCGCCATACAGAGCCTGTACAACCGGATAACCCATGAAAGAATTGTTTGAAAAAATAAGCATACACATGTATGTTCCACGCAGATGCGCCGGTACACGCATCAGCTTTGTAATGATCCAGGCCATAATCGGGAAAATCACATACATTACCACACCTGCCAGAAACAGTTTCAATACCATACCGGTATCGTCGTGTGACACTGTGGAAAGACTGTTTAAAATAATACACGGACAAGTGATCTGCACGATCATACTGGAAAGTTTTGCATTTACTTCTTTGGTCAGTATGTTTTTCTTAAACAAATAAAAACCGATCAGCATCGCAATTAATAATTTACACATTGTAGTTACAATTGTCATAGCTTCATCTCCCATCTCCGGCAGCTATTGATCTGCTGCCAAGTCTCATTTTTCAACTCAAATCATATATTATGCATCATTTTTAATATAAAGTGTAGCACACTATTTTCGGTTTGTCATTACTAATTCTGGTCTTACCAGTTATACTGCATTATTTTCCACGATTTGCTCAGAAAATGCCGGATTTTCGATGTTCTCTTGTACACAAAGCTAATAACCTATGATATAATGAGCGCAAGTGAGTCAACATGCTTGCATGATTGACGAGCGGCGAATTTATTGAGTGATGAAATCACGATATAATGAGCGCAGTTGCTTTGCTTATTCTGCTGTAAATCACATCACCATACATAAGGAGGATATGTAGTAAATGAAAAAATTCATTCAGGAATTCAAAGAGTTTGCCCTGAAGGGCAACATGATGGATCTTGCCATTGGTATGATCATCGGCAGTGCATTTACCGGCATCGTAAATTCTCTGGTAAATGACATCATCAATCCTATTCTGGGAATTTTCACAGGAAAGATTGATTTTTCCAATCTGTTTATCACCCTGGACGGTTCCCATTATGAGACGTTAGACGCTGCGGAAAAAGCAGGTGCCGCTGTATTCAAATACGGCTCCTTCATTTCCAATGTAATCAACTTTATCATCATGGCACTGGTTGTTTTCTGTATCGTGAAGTTTTTAAACAAACTGCGGAAACCGGCGCCGGAAACTCCGGCACAACCGACCACTAAGAAATGTCCATACTGTATGTCTGAGATCAGCATTGAGGCAACACGCTGCCCGAACTGTACTTCCTCTCTCATCGATGTGGACGCAAAAAAATTATCATAAGTATTGTCATAAAGTCTGTATCTGTCCGGCAAAATGGCTCTGCGCAGATACAGACTTTTTATACAGGTTTTATCTCAGTCGAGAAGACTCCCACTTCTGCAAGTGGTGAGTAATAACAAGTCTTTCTCAGTGGGAGTACAATC
>CAKRKO010000045.1 GCA_934358495.1 uncultured Eubacterium sp.
CCCATACCACGGGCAACTACTGCTGCATGAGATGTCATACCACCACGAACTGTCAGGATACCCTGAGAAGCTTTCATTCCTGTGATATCTTCCGGTGATGTCTCAAGACGAACCAGAACAACTTTCTCGCCTCTTGCAGCCCATTCTACAGCATCGTCAGCTGTGAATACGATTTTACCGCAAGCAGCACCTGGAGCAGCGCCCAGAGCTTTTGCGATCGGTGTAGCAGCTTTTAATGCAGCTGTATCGAATGTCGGGTGAAGCAGAGCGTCAAGGTTACGTGGCTCGATCATAGCTACAGCCTCTTTCTCTGTTCTCATTCCCTCATCTACCAGATCACAAGCGATCTTTAATGCAGCCTGAGCTGTTCTCTTACCATTACGTGTCTGTAACATGTAAAGTTTTCTATTCTCAACAGTAAACTCCATATCCTGCATATCTCTGTAATGATCTTCCAGAGTTTTGCAAACCTGAACGAACTGAGCATATGCTTCCGGGAATTCCTCTTCCATCTTAGCGATCGGCATTGGTGTACGAACACCGGCAACTACGTCCTCGCCCTGTGCGTTGATCAGGAACTCACCCATCAATTTTTTCTCACCTGTAGCCGGGTCACGAGTAAATGCAACACCTGTACCACAGTCATCACCCATGTTACCAAATGCCATAGCCTGTACGTTTACAGCTGTACCCCAGCTATACGGGATATCGTTATCACGACGGTAAACGTTTGCACGTGGGTTATCCCAGGAACGGAATACTGCTTTAACAGCTCCCATTAACTGCTCCTTCGGATCATCCGGGAAGTCCTGTCCGATTTTAGCTTTGTACTCAGCTTTGAACTGTCCAGCAAGTTCTTTTAAGTCTTCTGCTGTAAGCTCTACGTCGTAAGTAACGCCTTTTTTCTCTTTCATCTCATCGATGAGCTGCTCGAAATATTTCTTACCAACTTCCATAACAACGTCGGAATACATCTGAATAAATCTACGATAGCAATCCCATGCCCAACGCGGATTTCCGGATTTCTCTGCCAATACCTCAACTACTGTCTCATTCAGACCAAGGTTTAAGATTGTATCCATCATACCCGGCATAGAAGCTCTTGCACCAGAACGAACTGATACGAGCAATGGATTCTCCTTGTCACCGAATTTTTTACCAGTAATTTCTTCCATCTTACCAATGTACTCGTTAATCTGTCCCTGAATCTCATCATTAATTTCACGGCCATCCTCATAGTACTGTGTACAAGCCTCTGTAGTAATAGTGAAGCCCTGTGGTACCGGAAGTCCCAGCCCTGTCATCTCAGCAAGGTTTGCACCTTTACCTCCAAGAAGTTCGCGCATGCTGGCGTTACCTTCGCTAAATAAGTACACCCATTTTGCCATTTCTAATTCCTCCTAAATATACATTGTGTTTTGCAAGCAGATAAACCTCTGCTGTTTTTAGCAATTTTTCACATTTAGTTTCGTGTTTTTTCCGAAACTTCGTCTATATTTTACCACAATTTTTCCAGATTTCAACCTTTTTTGTGAAATTTGTAACGAAACACTTACCTTTTTTTCACTACCCTACAAGTTGGTGACTATCCGCTCATTTTTCGCTCATTTTCAACTATCATACATGATATATTTTACCTGTTTTTATATTTACATTATTTCTTCTTGCGAGAATACGGGTCTTTTAAACAATGTGTTTTTACATGATAAGAAATTTATTGTATTTTTCTATCATGCAAAAAACCTTGGGGAACTGTTTTTTTACAATTCCTCAAGGTTATTCTTACTTTTTTCACATTTTTACTTGATGTCTGCTTTTCTCACTGGATAAAACTTTTGCCCTAAAACTGGATAAAAGTGTTTGCCCTGTGATAAATTAATTTTCATTCATCTTCGCAAGTTTTGCAGCCTGGTCAGCCGCGATCAGCGCATCAATGATCTCCTGAATATCACCATTCATGATGGACTCCAGACGATACAGCGTCAGTTTGATTCGATGATCCGTTACACGTCCCTGTGGGAAGTTGTAAGTACGAATCTTCTCAGAACGGTCTCCGGTTCCGACCTGACTTCTTCTTGCCTCTGCCTCAGCATCATGTGCTTTCTGACATTCCATATCATACAATTTCGCACGAAGTACTTTTAATGCTTTGTCTTTATTTTTCAACTGAGATTTTTCATCCTGACAGGAAATTACGATACCTGTCGGGATATGTGTCAGACGAACAGCAGAGTCTGTTGTGTTGACACACTGTCCACCGTTTCCGGATGCACGGAATACATCGAATTTACAGTCGTTCATATCGATCTGTACGTCTACTTCCTCTGCCTCCGGCATGATTGCAACGGTGATAGTGGATGTATGGATACGTCCACCGGACTCTGTCTCCGGCACACGCTGTACACGATGTACACCACTCTCGTATTTCAGTAAGGAATAAGCGCCCTGACCAGTTACCATGAAGCTGACATACTTCATACCGCCGATACCGATTTCCTCCACGTCCATAGTCTCAACTTTCCAGCGTTTGCTCTCTGCATAATGTACATACATACGGTAGATTTCTGCTGCAAACAGTGCTGCCTCGTCTCCACCGGCACCTGCACGTATCTCCACGATAACGTTTTTGTCATCGTTCGGGTCTTTCGGAAGCAGAAGAATTTTTAATTTCTGCTCTAACTCTTCTACTTTCTCTTTGGACTCTGCCAGCTCTTCTTTTGCAAGCTCGCGAAGTTCCTCATCGCTCTCCTCCTGCAGCATAGCAAGACTGTCCTCGATGTTCTGTTTATTTTCTTTATACTGTTTGTATGCTTCTACGATTGGAGCCAGATCCGCCTGCTCCTTCATCAGTTTCTGGAAACGTTTCGGGTCATTTGCCACATCCGGCTCACTCAGCATACTGAGCAGTTCTTCAAAACGTACCAGTGTATCTTCCAGTCTGTCAAACATAGTTTATCTCCTTCCTCTCACAACCCGGTCAAGTCCCGCCAGATCGCGAATCACTTTTATATCATTAAATCCATGTTCTTTCATAAACCCGCTGATTGCTTCTGCCTGATCATATCCGATCTCATACAGGAGATAGCCACCATCATTTAGATGAGCAACGCTCTCTTCAGTAATCTTCCGGTAAAAATAAAGCCCGTCCTCTTTTCCGTCTAACGCTCCCACCGGTTCATGGTCACGTACTTCCGGCATCAGTGTATCGATCACTTTACTCGGAATGTAAGGCGGATTTGAAACAATCATATCAAAACAGCCGGAAATTCCGGAAAACAGATCGCTGTGAACAAAGTTCACCGAAACCTGATTCTGTAATGCATTATGTTTTGCCACCTGTAATGCTTCTTCCGAAATATCTGCCCCAGTCACTTTTGTATCCGGACAAAAGGAATGAATGCTGATTCCGATACATCCGGAACCGGTACACAAATCCAGAACATCCGCATCCGGCATTTCACTTTTTATGATTGAAATAGCTTCTTCAACCAGCACTTCCGTATCCTGACGCGGAATCAGTACATGTTCATTGACCGCAAATGGCAGTCCCATAAATTCCTGTTCTCCGGTCAGATACTGTAACGGTATCCGCTGGCAGCGTTTTTCCGTCAGTTCCAGATAAGCGGTCTCCTGTCCATGCTCCATCTCATCACGTTCATGCAGCAAATAAAAACTGCGACTGATCTGACA
Organism: uncultured Eubacterium sp.; assembly: GCA_934358495.1. Classification (GTDB taxonomy): domain Bacteria; phylum Bacillota; class Clostridia; order Lachnospirales; family Lachnospiraceae; genus Eubacterium_I. The sequence goes on from CAKRKO010000045.1 coordinate 3,691, forward strand.
GACAGTTTCCATAAGAAACCAGCTTTCTACAGCTTCATTTTCCACACCTGCAGCTTTCAGCATCTCTGCTGCCTGCATTCTCGCTTCCCGGTATGTCATGGCTTTTTCTCCTGAACTTTCTGTTCGGCATCTTCAGAGTTTCTATCTGTATTGATTTCCTCCGAAACTCCTTCTTCCGCACGGATTTCTGCAATGTAACTTTTCCAGTCAAACACAGCCTCCACGGATGCAATACCGACCTCGATCATGTCGTCATCCGGCTCTTTTGTGGTCAGACCCTGCATCCATAGTCCTGGTTTGCTGATCAGATTGATCAACGGATTGTCGCTGCGTCCTGCCGCACGCAGCAGCTCGTAGGAAATGCCCGCGATCACCGGCACCAGTGCCAGTCGAAGCACCAGACGCAATACATGAGAATCCACACGGATAAACAAAAACAGGATCACGCTGATAATCACGACAAACATCAGAAAGCTTGTACCACAGCGTTTGTGCTCCTTGGAACTTTTCCGCACATTTTCCACATTCAGTTCCAGTCCATGCTCAATGCAGTTGATGCATTTATGCTCTGCACCATGATACATGAACACGCGCTGAATCTCTTTCATTTTTGAGATCAGCAATATATATCCGATAAAAATTGCGAGACGAAGAATTCCTTCGATCACCGCTACAACCATATCGTTCGCTATAAACCGGGAACACAACACCGACAGATAGTAAGGAAGAATCATAAAAATTGCCACAGCCATCACAACCGATAACACAACCGTTCCGCCCATCATGGCATTTTCCTTTGTTTTTTTCTTCTCTGCGGTATCCTGCTTCTTCTCTTTTGATTCTTCTTCATCCTCAAAAAAAGAAGCGGAATACATCAGTGTGGACATTCCAAGCACCAGGGAATCAATAAAACTCAGCACTCCCCGCACTAACGGAATCTTCTGCCACACTTCTCCCGGAACAATTCCCTTATATTCTTTCGTCATGACTTCGATTTCCTGATTCGGTTTGCGAACTGCCACCGCATACCGTTCTTTGTTTTTCATCATGACACCTTCCATGACGGCCTGACCGCCAATCCCCGAATAGCGCATAATAATTCCTCTTAACAAAACAGGTTGAGATTTTGCAACCTCAACCTGATTTTCACACATATCTTACTATTATTTTAAGCCGTATTTCTTGTTGAACTTATCAATACGTCCACGTGCCTGAGCTGCTTTCTGCTGTCCTGTATAGAATGGATGGCATTTAGAACAAATCTCTACGTGAATATCGCTCTTTGTAGAACCTGTTACGAATGTGTTTCCGCAGTTACAGGTTACAGTTGCCTGATAATAATCCGGATGGATTCCTTCTCTCATTAATTTCACCTCGCATACCAAATTTCTTTGTAATTCTACTTACGTCTATGAAAAACAATAAACTTGTTAATCTTTCTGTACCGCATACTCACGGTACACAGCTTTCATATTGTATCATACACTTTTTTCTATTGCAAGCAGTTTTTTAGAAAAATTTCCGTTTTTTCACAAGTTCTACAAACTCATGATTATTTTTGGTTCGGACGAACATATTCAGAATATTTTCTACTGCTTCGTCAGATTTCATGCCGTTAAATGCTTTTCGCATAATATAAATAGCTTCCTGTTCTTCCTTATCTAAAAGCAGATCCTCTCTACGAGTTCCGGATTTTACGATATCAATAGCCGGAAAAATACGTTTCTCGGACAAGCGACGATCCAGAACAAGCTCCATGTTACCGGTTCCCTTGAACTCCTCGTATACTACGTCATCCATCTTGCTTCCAGTCTCAACCAGAGCAGTTGCCAGAATGGTCAAGCTTCCTCCCTCACGCATATTTCTGGCTGCGCCAAAGAATCGTTTTGGCATATGTAATGCTGCCGGATCCAGACCACCGGACAAGGTACGGCCACTTGGCGGAACAACCAAGTTATAGGCTCTTGCCAGACGGGTAATGCTGTCCAGAAGAATCATAACATCCTGTCCATGCTCCACGAGACGTTTTGCACGCTCGATCACCATCTCTGATACACGTTTGTGATGCTCCGGCAGTTCATCAAAAGTAGAGAAAATAACTTCTACATTATTGCCTTCAATGGCTTCTTTAATATCCGTCACTTCCTCCGGGCGTTCATCGATCAACAGAATGATCATATGCATGTCCGGGTTATTTGTCTTTACTGCAGTTGCCACTTTCTTCAGCAAAGTTGTCTTTCCGGCTTTCGGCTGAGCCACGATCATACCACGCTGTCCTTTACCAACCGGAGATATCAGATCCATAATTCGCATGGCTGTCTCGTTTGGTTTTGTCTCCAGACGCAGACGCTCATTTGGGAAAATAGGTGTCAGATCTTCAAACGGTTTTCTTTTCATTGCCTCAAATGGCGAATATCCATTCACTGTACTGACATAAAGCAAAGCACTGAATTTTTCTCCCTGGGATTTGATGCGTTTATTTCCACATATAATATCACCGGTTTTCAGATTAAACCGACGGATTTGGGACGGTGCCACATACACATCATTGTCGCCCGGCAGATAATTCTCACAGCGGATAAATCCATAACCGTCCGGCATAACCTCCAGAATACCATTCGCCTGCTCTCCGCTGTCCAGAGAAGCCTCATCCTTGCGGATCTGTTCCAGTTCTTCTTCTGTTTTCTTTTCTTCTTCGCTGTCAGAGGTGTCCCTGTCCTCTCGACGTATATTTGCTCTGCTGTAACGTCCTGGCTTACGCTCTACGCGTTCTCTTACATACGTTCTGCCCGCAGTTTTTCCTTCTTCTGTACCTTCTTTTGTTTCTGTTTTTTCTTCTTTCTTTGCTTCTTCCTTCTCTTCTGCTGCTTTTTCTTTTGCAGCCGCTGCATCTTTTTCATCTTCCTGCAGCATTCGTTCGATCAGCTCTGCTTTTTTCAATGTCGAAATTTTTTTAAGTCCCCTTGACTTCGCCAAATCTCGTAATACAGTCAGAGATAAGCTTTCATATTTTTCTCTCATCTATAACCTCCGGTAAACTATTTATTTGTAAGCTGTTTGTTGCATACTAATTCTTTGGATTTTCTGTCAGAATCGACTTTGATACATATTACAGAACTGTATTATACACCAATTCCATATAAATAGGAAGTATTTTTTCTAATTCCTTGATTTGTGTTTTTTTTGATGATATGATAAGCAGGAAAAAATGATTGCAAAGGAGCCACAAACATGGATTTAAATGAAAAAGCATTAGCATTACATAAACAGTGGAATGGTAAACTTTCCACAGAAGCAAAATCTCCGGTAAAATCCCGTGAAGATTTATCAATCGCCTACACACCTGGTGTTGCAGAACCTTGTAAAGTCATCGCAAAAGATCCGTCCGCTGCATACACTTATACAATGAAAGCAAACACCGTAGCAGTCATCTCCGATGGAAGTGCCGTTCTCGGTCTTGGAAATATCGGTGCTCTGGCTGCCATGCCGGTTATGGAAGGAAAATGTGTTCTTTTCAAAGAGTTCGCAGATGTCAACGCAATTCCAATTGTTCTGGGCACACAGGATACTGACGAGATCATCCGTACCATTGCAAATATTGCCCCAACCTTCGGCGGCATTAATTTAGAAGATATCTCTGCACCGAGATGTTTTGAAATTGAAGAAAAATTAAAATCCATGCTGGATATCCCTGTATTCCACGATGATCAGCACGGAACAGCCATCGTTGTTCTGGCCGGAATCATCAATGCCCTACGCGTGACAGGCAAGAAGAAAGAAGAATGCCGTGTTGTTGTAAACGGTGCCGGTTCTGCCGGTGTGGCTATTACTAAATTACTGCTCACCTACGGTTTCAAACACGTGACCATGTGTGACAAACTCGGTATCATCGGAAAGGATTATCCGGATCTGAACTGGATGCAGCAGAAAATGACTGAGGTTACAAACCTTGAGAATCAGGTCGGTACCTTAGCAGACGCTCTGCGTGGCGCTGATATCTTTGTCGGTGTATCTGCTCCCAATATCGTATCTGCAGAGATGGTTGCTTCTATGAACAAAGACGCGATTCTTTTTGCTATGGCAAACCCTGTACCGGAAATCATGCCGGATGTGGCAAAAGCCGCTGGAGCAAAAGTAGTCGGAACCGGACGAAGTGATTTTCCTAATCAGGTAAATAATGTCATCGCTTTCCCGGGCATTTTCAAAGGCGCTTTAGAGGGACATGCCCGCCAGATTACAGAGAAAATGAAACTCGCTGCTGCCAAAGCTATCGCAGGGCTGGTAAGCGAGGAAGAACTGAACGAAGATTTCATTATGCCGGAACCGTTTGATCCTCGTGTTGCTGATGTGGTCAGCCAGGCTGTCAAATCCCATATTGAGGCATAAATAATAAGAATGAATCAGAATCGTTATTACTCACTGGACACTTATTTAAAAGAGACATTCGGCGAAAAAGTATATCGCATTTCTCTGAATGGAGGTATGACCTGTCCGAACCGTGACGGGTCAAAGGGAACCCGTGGCTGTATCTTCTGCAGCCGCGGTGGTTCCGGTGATTTTGCGGAAAATCATCTGCTTTCCGTGGCAGAACAGATTGCATCTGGCAAAAAGAAACTGGAACGAAAAACAAATTGCCGCAAATACATTGCCTATTTTCAGGCTTATACCAACACCTATGCACCTGTCTCCTATCTGCGTCCGCTTTTTCTGGAAGCGATCCGGCATCCGGACATCGTTGTTCTGTCCATTGCCACAAGACCGGACTGTATCAATGACGAAATTCTCGAACTGCTTTCCGAACTGAATCAGATCAAACCCGTCTGGATCGAACTTGGTCTGCAGACAATCCACGAAAAAAGTGCCGATTTTATCCGCAGGGGATTTTCTCTCTTCTGCTACGAGGCAGTAGTCAATGCCCTGACAACACGCAGCATTCCGGTTATCACGCATGTGATCCTCGGATTGCCCGGTGAAACTACCGCAGATATGATGCAGACTATAGATTACGTGGCTCACTCCCCTATTTCAGGGGTGAAATTGCAGTTACTGCATATTTTATCAGATACGGATTTGGCAGCTTATTACGAACAGAATCCGTTTCCTCTGTTTTCCATGGAGGATTACTGCGAATTCATCATTGACTGTCTCGAGCATCTCCCGGCATCCATGGTTGTCCACCGTATTACCGGAGATGGTCCGCGCAAACTGCTGAAAGCTCCGCTTTGGAGCACGGACAAAAAAAGGGTATTGAATACCATAAAAAAACGACTCAAGGAACGGAACACCTGGCAGGGAAAGGAATACTATGACTAAACTGGACATCATGTACCGCATCATGATCCTTTACATGCTGAACATTGTAGAATATCCACTGGTCAACACACAGATTACAAATTTTATTCTGGAAAATGAATATACGGATTATTTCACCATTCAGGAAGCTATCACGGGATTACTTGAAGCAGATCTGATCACTGCAGAATCTACCCACAACAATACCCGTTACCATCTGACGGAGGATGGCATGCAGACACTCGGTTTCTTCCACGCAAAAGTTTCCGATGCCATCAAGGAAGACATTCGCACGTATTTTCAGGCGCATCATTTTGACCTCAAGCAGGAAACTGCTGTGTTTGCGGATTATTACAAAGCTTCCGGTTCCGGCTACGATGTACGCTGCCGTATCCAGGATCAGAGTACCGATGTCGTAGATCTGACTCTGCGTGTCAAAAACCGTGCACAGGCTGAGGCTGTATGCCGCAATTGGAAAGAATCCAATGTTGATATCTATGAGGCCTTGATGGATATTCTGATCAAATAACCTTTACTATTTTTTTGATATTTATGATTAACTTCCCGAACGAAGCAAAAAAAACAGAGTGTGTACTCTCTGATCTGACTTATTTTACACAAAATCAGATCGTATAATAACACTCTGCTTTTTTATTTCATTTTTTCTAATTTCTTTTCTGGTAATTCTTCTACTATTTCTTTTTCACACTATAGCCAAAAGAACCGATTTTCTCTCCCAGTTTGAAATATTCCCCATGCGAATATGCAGTCAGACCGATATCATTCAGATGAAACTTTCCTTTTTCATCCATATATTTCGGATCTACGGATACGGCTGTCACCTCTGCCAGGAACATATCGTGGGAACCAAGTTCAATCACCTGTTTTACCTTACATTCCAGGCTTACCGGACTCTCTGCAATTCCCGGCACCGCAATGGTCTTTGACTTGCTCGGAGTCAGTTTCATTTCTTTGAATTTGTCCACATCTCTGCCGGATTTTACACCGCAGTAATCTGTCGCAAAGGTCAGATCATTGGTTGTCAGATTAATAACAAATTCTCCGGTTTCTTTGATAATATCATAGGAATAACGCTCTTTTCGCACGGAAATCGAGACCATGACCGGATCAGAACAAATAGTTCCCGCCCAGGCAATCGTAACAATATTTGGCCGCTCTCCCGGTCTCTGGCAACTGACCATCACTGCCGGCACCGGATAAAGCATATTTCCTGCTTTCCAATATTCTCTTTCCATAGATGTCTCTATCCTTTCTTACTGTTCCTGCATCGCTGACATAAACATTGGAATCAGCTGTTTCTTTCTGGATACCACACCCTTCAATATGTGATAATTGCCTTCCTTATGAACGTGATATGCTTTCTCTACCAGTTCATTCGCATTTTCACCCTCACAGATCAGATAAGTAGTCTCCTCAATGATGTTTGTCAGCATTACAAATACCATTTCAATCTTACGCTCCGCCATAGCTTCGCGCAGATACGGTAACAGTTTATCACGCACCTGATCCAGTTCTTCCTGTGTCATGGCGCTTAACTGACCCACGCCAAAATCAGTGCCGTCCTGACTGAAAGTTTTGAAATCCTGATAAAAAATTTCTTCCGGTGTCTTACTTCCAAAATCACTTCCTGCCTGGAACATTGCCTTTGCATGCTCCTCAGTATTGATACCGGCGATCTGTGCCAGTTGCTCCGCTACTGCTTTGTCAAGTGGCGTACAGGTAGGTGATCGATACATTAAAGTATCGGACAGAATTGCAGAGCAAAGCAGTCCTGCCATCTCTTTGTTGATCTCCACATTCTGTTCCTGATACATCTGATATATAATGGTCGCAGTACATCCCAGTGGCTGATTACGGAAAAAGACCGGAGACATCGTCTCCAGGCTTCCGATTCTGTGATGATCAATAATCTCCAGAATGTCTGCTCCGCCGATGCCATCCACAGCCTGTGTTTTTTCATTATGATCCACCAGAATCACCTGTTTTTTCTTCATATTCAACAAGTTTCGTCTGGAAATCATGCCCACATATTTTCCGTCTTCATCCAGAACCGGGAAATCGCGATGTTTCTCCTTGGACATGATCTCACGGACCTCATCAATATATTCCTCTGTTTCAAAGGTAACCAGCTGCTCTCTGCGCATAAAAAATTTGATCGGCATACTCTGGTTGATCAGACGTGCCGCCGTATATGTATCATAATCGGTCGTGATCAGTACACAGTTTCGCTCTTCTGCCATTTTTACAATCGTCTTTGGGACCTGTGGACTTCCTGCAATAACGATACAGCTTGCATTAGATTCCAGGGCACAGATCTGTGCATCATAACGGTTTCCCATGATAACCAGATCATCATCCTCCAGAAACTGCTCCATGGTCTCCGGGTTTGCAGATCCAACCACTACTTTTCCTTTTGTAAAATATGCATGTTCATTTCCGCACAACATTGTTCCATCCAGTGTATCTACGATATTCTGATACTGTGTCTTTGCGCGGGACAGAATACTATTGTCATACACATCCATGTAGGATGTTGCGATATCTCCGGTAATGATCAATCCCTCCAGATTATTTTTCTCATCTGTTACCGGAAGTGTAACAACATTCTGCTCTTTCATCATTTCCCATGCACGTTTTAGGGAAATCTTGCCGCTGACACCCGGTGTCTTGCGGATTTCAATGTCTTTTACCTGTGCACCCACATCTGTGATCAATCCCGGGGACTTCACTTCAAATGTCTTCAAAACATATTTTGTCTCTTCATTTAACTCGCCGGCACGTTTTGCCTCGTAACGGTTCTCATTCGTCTGATTTTTCAGGTTTGCATAGGCAATAGCTGCACAAATAGAATCAGTATCCGGATTCTTGTGTCCCACTACCCAGACTTTTTTCTTTTTGTCTATACTCATACTCGGTTTTGCTCCTATACCCTTTATTGATTGATTTATCTCAGTCGAGAAGACTCCCACTTCTGCAAGTGGTAAGTAATAACAAGTCTTTCTCAGTGGGAGTTTAATCTCCGACTGAGATAAACGCTCCGCGAGGATGTGCAGTGATTCTGAGAAGAATATGTCAGCTTACGCTGACCAGAATCACGCATCAAGTCTCACGTGCGTTCGACTTGAAATAAACGTGTAAGTACCCAGCGACCATCTGTCACTGGGCAATTTCTTATTTTACCACGTCATGTTTTATTTGGCAACTGCCGATTACATTTCTATGCGTTCGAACCATCATTGCAATTTTAAACAGCATTGCATCCTCAAAAGTACGGATATCCAGACCAAGTTTCTTCTCAATCCGTTCCAAACGGTAAACTAATGTATTTCGATGAATATAAAGCTGCCGAGCCGTCTCAGAGATATTCAGATTATTGTCGAAGAGATGCTTGATCGTTGCCAGTGTTTCTTCATCCAGATCAAGCTCCGCCTGTTCTCCCAGCACTTCCTGCAAAAACAGATCGCACAACTCTTTTGGCAGCTGATGGATCAGACGTCCAAGGCCGAGATGCCGGTAATAAAAGACACGCTCTTCTTCGTAAAATACGGTTCCTACCTGAAGTGCTGTGTAGGCCTGTCGGCAACATTCATGCAATTCTGTCAGGTCTTCTGCCGGATTAGTATATCCCACCCATGCATTTACCATCGCCTCTGACTGCAGATTATCAATGATTCTGCGGGCATAAGTATCATATTCTGTATCGATTCCCAGAATATTTTTCACCAGAACCATATGTGTATCGTCCATTTCCACGAGATAATCAACAGAATAAACAACAAACAGATTTTTCAATGTTTCCAGGACAATCTGATCCTGCTCCCCGGAAAATCGGATCACATACAGCATATAAGAGGCATTTTTTAATCGTACCTCATGCATCTGCTCCCGAATCTGCTGTTCACTGTATTCTCCCTTCATCAGTTTCCGCAGAAAATTTGATTCACTGGCCGGTTCTCTGGCTGCCAGATACAGATTTCGGATCTGGCAGGATGCCATACGTCCTATCACGTAAGAAGAATCGTTACTGCCATTTTTATTTACCAGAAGGATCAATTCCGTGCGGTCATTGATTTCAATTTTCAGAAAAATCCAGTCCTGTATCGTTTGACTTTCTGCCATGGATTTTCCAAACTGTACAACAAATTCCTGAATTTTCTGCTCCGGCTCCGGACAGGTGGATGCCAGGAGCTTCCCTTTCTTTGCATACAAAACAAATTCCATTCTGGAAATCTCCTTCATTTCCTGCAGCGCCTGCATGAGTTTTTTTCCGGATACATGTGCCTCCATAACTGTCTTTTGATACCTCCAATTCTCAACATTCGCATAATCTGACAGGGATTGATTCTTCCCTGTAAAGAAGTGCTTTTACTTAATAGAATTTGGATGTTTTAACACCCAAATCCTATTAAGCAAGAAAACTGGGTATGTATTCCATACCCAGTTTCATTTTTTCCAAAACAATTATCGTTTTGACGTATTGACCTTAGTGAGAGATAATCTGCTCTGTCTCTTTATCGAAAACATGTCCTTTGTTAATGTCAAAAGCAACAGTTACATCATCACCATAACGACACGGTGTGCCAGAATCAACTTTAGCAGTCATTGTAGCACCGTTGTATGTATAGTAAAGTAATACTTCGGAACCAAGAAGCTCATAACCGGTACATTTTGCTTTGATCGCATATCCGGCATGTTTCTCGATGTACTCCGGATAATCATCCATATCATCTGGGCGAATACCAAATACAACTGTTTTTCCATCATATCCGCCATCTTTTAATGCTTTTGCTTTACCCTCCGGCATTACGAAAGAAGTATCTCCATTTGTCAGAGTAACCTTATCTCCCTCAACTTTACATACACAGTCGATAAAGTTCATCTGCGGAGATCCAATAAACCCTGCAACAAACAGATTGTTCGGTTCATTGTAAAGTTTCTGCGGAGAATCCACCTGCATGATCACGCCATCTTTCATAACAACGATTCTTGTACCAAGTGTCATAGCCTCTGTCTGATCATGTGTTACATAAATGATAGTTGCGCCAAGTCTCTGATGTAAGGATGAAATTTCAGAACGCATCTGTACTCTTAATTTTGCATCCAGATTGGAAAGCGGCTCATCCATCAGGAATACCTTTGGTTCACGCACGATAGCACGTCCCATGGCAACACGCTGTCTCTGTCCACCGGAAAGAGCTTTTGGTTTACGATCCAGTAATTTTTCAAGATCAAGAATTCTTGCTGCATTACGAACTTTTTTATCAATCTCATCTTTTGGAACTTTTCGTAATTTTAATGCAAATGCCATATTATTATATACAGTCATATGAGGATATAATGCATAGTTCTGAAATACCATAGCAATATCTCTGTCTTTCGGCTCAACGTCATTCATTCTCTTTCCGTCGATATCGAATTCACCTTCTGTTATTTCTTCCAGACCAGCAATCATACGAAGTGTTGTAGATTTACCGCATCCAGATGGTCCAACAAAAATAATGAACTCTTTATCTGCTACATCAAGGTTAAAATCCTTTACAGCCTCAAACCCGTTTGGATATCTCTTATAGATATGTTTTAATGATAATTCTGCCATTTTTAATTACCCTCCATAAAATAATTCTCCACAAAACTTTCCGCTTTGTTTATGTTGTTATTTTAACAAATCTATTTACTCTTGTCATCATGTATTTTAACAAAATTGCCATCAAAACATTGGTGTTTCTGCCAGTTTTTTGTTCATCTCTTACAATTTTTCAGCATTACGACGATGCATTCCTTTATTTTTTTGGCGATTTAACGAACATCATTTTGGCATCTGTCGTATAATTTCGTGTGCATCCGATTTACTGTTTTCCAGTGCTCCCAAAACCGCCGCGATTACTGTTTCCAAGGGATGTAACTTCCTCAAATACGATCTGCGGCTGATTCTCCACGATACGGAACTGACATATTCTGTCATTTACATTGATCACGGTATCACGGGTTGCATACACCGGCATACGCCACATATCTTCATCTCCGCAATAAGAACCATCAATGATACCACAGCTGTTTACCTGCAGTAATCCATAATTTTTAAAAGTTGAGCTGCGCGGTACCACATGAGCCTCATACCCCTTCGGCAGTTCCATTGCAACTCCGAGTGGGATCAGTTTGAACTCTCCCGCTTTCATCTCAACGGTTTCACTTGCACGCAGATCGATCCAGTCAGACTTTCCATCAATATACTCCAGTTTGTCAATTTTGTCCGTAAAATATTTGATACGAATATTTTTCATCATAATTTCCTCCGCTTTCTTCTATCATAAACTTGTTTTCACTTACATTTTTACAGGAATAAATTTCTTTACTGAGAGAAAAAGCCCCGGTATCCACTGCAGACATCAGGCCTTTTCTTTTATCTCTGTAATTTACTATACAATTTATTCATCCAGATAGCAGCCAAATTCTTCTGCATTGTCATTCAAAACACAGGATCCATAAAGATCTTCCAGGTCATCCGGCACCGTTACCACAACCTCCACATAATTATCATCCATTGACTCCGTCTCCGGATGGCTGATAGTAAACAGTTTTTCGACTTCGTAGTATTCATCCGGATTTCCATCCATATCTTCGTCTGACCAGAAACTGAGCATATTTTCCGTCAGATAAGATAAGCTGTATGAATCAGACAGATTGTTTCTAACATCCAGTGAAATCAGATAATACGTCATTCCGGGTTCTGCCATAAGTTTTGAAAGCTGTGCCAGTTCTCCGTCTGTCGCTTCCGTAAAATAATCATTTACATAATCATCCCAATCCACATCGTCAAGATCATCTCCCAGGTAATCTGCCCAGGCATAATCCACATAAACCCGATTCTGATATTCCGGATCAATGGTCTCTTCCGCCTGATCGTAGCCCTGGTCATTCACGTCCCAATCGTCTGTGATTGCAGAACCCAATGTCGTAAAAAACACTATGATCCCTACAAGCACAACCACAAGCACAGCCGCCAGAACAATAACAGCTGGCAAAAAAGCTGATTTTTTGCATCCCTGCGTCTGATGTGTTGCCCGCTTCAACGCATGGCTATTTCCAGCTGCCTGTTCACCAAAACTCTGATATGTATAAGTCTGTTTCTCCTGCTTGACTGTATTTTGAGGTTCCCGATACCAGTCATGCTGACGTGGATCAGATCCTGTATCATATTTATCATGCAGATTCTGCTCCATATCCTCCCGGCTGTCCGGTCGGTTATACCGCGCACAATTTGGACAAATACCATTGTATTTATCATAATCATACATTTTTCCACATTTTGCACATCGTATCAGCATCCTGATTTCTCCCCTTTACAGTCTCCTGCTTTTCATTTTTTACTATTTTGTGACAACACAGGTTTACCACTGAATATCCTCATGCTCCGCTTTCTTATCACGCAGCATCAGTTCCATCACAGCATCTTTCGCTGTCTGATTTTCAAACAATACTGCATTTACCTGCTCAATGATCGGCATGTCAATGGCATATTTTTTTGCCAGCGCAATGGCTGCTTTCGCTGAATAAACACCTTCCACAACCATCTTTACTTCATCCATCGCTTCTTGCATGGTGTGGCCCTGTCCGATCAGCATACCAGCTTTACGGTTACGGCTGTGACGGCTGGCACAAGTTACGATCAGGTCTCCGATACCAGACAGGCCATTTAATGTTTCTGTATTTGCGCCCATTGCCACTCCCAGGCGGCTGATTTCCTTGATCCCGCGTGTGATCAGTGCTGCTTTTGTATTGTCTCCATATCCCAGTCCGTCCGCCATACCTGCCGCCAGCGCAATGACATTTTTCAAGGAAGCACCAAGCTCAATTCCCAACATGTCCGGACTTGTGTATACACGAAACACCTCATTCATAAAGAATGTCTGTACCTGCTCTGCAGATTTCTTTGTATGTGCACCAGCCACAACAGTTGTCGGCAATCCACGTCCCACTTCCTCTGCATGGCTTGGGCCTGACATGACTGCCACATCTGCCTGTGGAATCTCCTGCTCTACGATCTCAGACTGGATCATCAATGTGCTTTCTTCAATACCTTTAGAAACAATAACGATCAGCTGTCCTTCCGTGATAAACTCAGCCAGATTATGCGCCGTACTTCTTGTAAACGGTGAAGGTACCGCAAGTACCACCATCTCTTTTCCTGCTGCCGCAGCCTTCAGATCAGTTGTAAATGAAATCGTTTCCGGTATTTTTACACCTGGAAGTTTGTCTTTGTGTTCCCGTTCATTTGTGAGCATTTTCACTTCATCTTCCAGAATAGACCACACGGTTACATTGTGTCCATTATGAGCCAGAACGATTGCCAGTGCTGTTCCCCAGCTTCCGGCACCGATTACACCTATTTCTGCCATTTTTCCGCCTCCATATTTATACTATCATATTTCTCTTTTATGTAATTACTCACTTTTCTTCGCCGGGCGGAACTTATTTTCCGTTCCGGTTGCCAGACGTTTGATATTTGTGCGATGCTGCCAGAATGCCAGTACTGTCAATATACCGGCAAGCACATAAGTCTCCGGCAGAAACTGCGAGGCGATTTTTAACCATCCCATCTGTCCAAACACAATGGTCTGTACAAAAAATCCGCTCAAAATTCCAAGGGAACCAAGAGACATAAATCCCGTTGGAACTACCGATGAGAAAAATAAAATTGCACAGATTGGAACCATTCTCCAGTCAAAGGAAAACACAATTCCTATGCTGCTTGCAATTCCTTTTCCTCCCTTAAACTTCATATAAAACGGGAAGTTATGACCAAGGACTGCGCCAAAACCGGCATACAGTTCCAGCAATTTTACTGCATCCGGGTAACGGGTTCTTGCCACTCCCCAGATGATTGCCATTGCTGCCACTGCTTTTAAACAGTCACCCAAAAACACAACCACACCGGCTTTCCATCCAAGAACACGCAGTGAATTTGTCATGCCGGAATTTCCACTCCCCCTGGATCGAATGTCCACATTATGTGCTTTTCCATATAACACACCAGTCGGAAACAATCCAAACAGGTAGCCTAAAAGAATACTTACGATTCGAAATACTACCATTTATCTGTCTTCCTTTCTCTCACGGATAATAAACTTCAATGCCGTGCCCTTAAATCCAAAGGTATCACGGATTCTGTTTTCCAGATATCGCGTATAGGAGAAATGCATCAGTTCTTTATCGTTTACAAAAATAACAAATGTCGGTGGTTTCACCGCAACCTGTGTAATATAGTAAAGTCTCAGACGTTTTCCTTTATCAGAAGGAGGCTGCTGCATTGCCACGGCTTCGGTCATAATCTCGTTTAAGACACCGGTAGCCACACGCATTGCATTGTTCTCCAGAACCATATCGATCATTTCATACATTTTACTCAGACGCTGACCTGTTTTTGCTGAAATAAACATGATCTCTGCATAGGACATAAAACTTAAGATCTCACGGATTTTATTTGTATGCTTGTAAATAGTCTTATCATCCTTCTCAATGGCATCCCATTTATTTACAGCAATGATAATACCTTTTCCACGTTCATGCGCGATTCCGGCGATTTTTGCATCCTGCTCGGTTACACCTTCTGTCGCATCAATCACAAGGATGACAACGTCCGCACGTTCTACTGCTGTTACCGCGCGGATAATACTGTAACGTTCAATTTCTTCTTTGATCTTGTTTTTACGGCGCAGCCCAGCAGTATCAATGAAAATATACTCTTTTCCATTATATTTTACCGCTGTATCAATGGCATCACGGGTAGTTCCTGCGATGTCAGATACGATCACACGGGACTCACCTGCCAGTTTATTTACCAGAGAAGATTTCCCAACGTTTGGTTTCCCGATAATGGCAACCTTTGGTCTTGTATCCTCTTCCTCATCTTTGGCTGTATCCGGGAAATGTTTTACTACTTCCTCCAACATATCGCCAAGTCCCAGGCGGGAAGCTGCGGAAATTGGCATTGGATCGCCGATTCCAAGATTATAAAATTCATATACATCCGCCATATATTTCTGAAAGCTGTCTACTTTATTGACAACCAGAACGACAGGTTTATGGGAACGGCGCAGCATATCTGCCACTTTCGCATCTGCATCCACCAATCCCTGATGTACGTCAGTCATAAATACAATCACATCTGCAGTAGCAATAGCAATCTCTGCCTGCTCACGCATCTGTGACAAAATCACATCTTTACTGTCCGGCTCAATACCTCCGGTATCTACCATAGTAAATGAATGGTTCAGCCATTCTACATCTGCATAAATACGGTCTCTTGTGACACCCGGTGTATCCTTAACGATGGAAATACGCTCTCCAGCCAGGGCATTGAATAATGTAGATTTTCCTACATTCGGACGTCCCACAACCGCAACAACCGGTTTACTCATATTTTTATCCCTCATCTCTCTATTTCAGAATCTGCTTACACTTCTTAGGCAGGTTTTCATTTTATCCTGCTTTATGATCAATGTAAGTATTTTTCAAGTTACCTTTATTCGCTTTGCGAAACATTAAACATTACCAAGCATGCCATCATACAGACACTGCCCGTCTGATTTTACAATATGAATCGGCACTTGTAAAGCATTTTCCAATTCTGCCAGCGTCACGTCATCCAGAAATACTTTCTCTCCCATTCGCAGTACGTTGCTGGAAAGCAGAAGCATATCACCTAGTTCCTGACCGGTCAGCTGGGATTTCAGATCCGCTCCGGTCAGTAATCCGGAAACTGTGATCATCTCACCGAAAAAGTCATTTCGAATCTGATACACGACCACTTTAATATCCGGATGCTGTCTCATAAATTTACCGGCCAGTCTGCGCATCAGTCCTGCTGCAGATTTCCCTGTTGCAACAGAAACCACACGACGGTAAGTTTTCTTCTCTGTTTCCGACTCATACAAGATACCATTTTCAACAGTTTCAGAACCATTTATTTCATCTGAAACCATATTCTGCTCAAATCCATCTGCCAGTTCATCCGCCAGGCACTGGTCAAATTCGCTTTCCAACAGTGGAATCATGCCAACACCATTTTCCAACTGAATATATCCGTCATAATTTTTCTCCGGTGGAAACGGTTCTTCCGCCAGCAGATACCACTCATCCGAAGCCTGCACAAAATGTGTGCCATGTTTCTCGAAACAGATTTTCTGCCATTTGTGAATGATTTTCAGTACTTCCTTTGCATCTTCCTTTTCAAAAGGCTGCAGCGGATACAATCCATCTCTGAATTTTGTCAGTCCAACCGGAACAACTGACAGACTCTGCATATATGGAAGATACTCTGCCAATTCCTTGATGCTTCGTTCGAGTTCCGGACCATCATTTACACCTTTACACAGAACAATCTGACCATTCATCTCAATCTCGCCTTCGTAAAATCGACGAATTTTGTCTAACGCTTCTCCTGCGAAACGGTTATGCAGCATCTCACAGCGTAATTCCGGATTCATCGCATGCACAGATATATTGATTGGTGCCAGCTTATACGTAATGATTCGTTCTACATCTTCTTCTTTCATATTTGTCAATGTCACATAATTTCCCTGAAGGAAGGACAATCGCGAATCATCATCTTTAAAATACAGAGTCTCTCTCATATTTGGAGGCATCTGATCAATAAAACAAAAAATACATTTATTGTAACAAGATTTATAATCATCCATCAGACCATTTTCAAAAACAATCCCTGGATCCTCATAATAATCTTTCTCTATCTCAAGTTCCCATTCTTCTCCGTTTGGTTTACGAATCAGCAGGGTCAACAGCACATCGTTAATCAGAAAATGATAATCAAAAACATCCTGAATCGGCTTTCCGTTCACTTCCAGCAGAATATCACCCGATTCGATTCCCATCTCTTCCGCGATACTTCCCGGTTCGACGCTGTCGATTTTATGTTCTTTTAATTTCATCTATTCCATCCTTTCATTCTGTACCATTGTACCCAATTTATGAAATAACATCAACCTTTTTATTTTTCTAAATCACAAAAGAGGCGTGCCACCAAAGTGACACACCTCTTATAACAATTCCTAGTACTAGTATTTACAAAGACAGGACATCTTACTCCTCTGTACCGTAAAGTTTTACGAGTTTGTTCAGGTAAGCATATCTTGCTTTTGCATTTTCCTCAGATTTCTCGAAGAGACGATCTGCTTTCTCCGGATCCTGTCTTACAAGAGCATTGTAACGAACCTCACCGTTCAGGAATGCTTTGTAATCTCCGCTTGGAGCTTTGCTGTCAAGAGTAAATGCATTCTTGCCTTCAGCAGCCAGTGCCGGATTGTAACGGAAGTTGTTCCAGTAACCTACTGCTACTGCATTCTTCTCCTCTGTCTGAGCTTTGCTCATACCAATCTTGATACCATGGTTGATACATGGAGCGTATGCGATGATCAGAGATGGTCC
>CAKRKO010000046.1 GCA_934358495.1 uncultured Eubacterium sp.
TAAGCTGTTCTGTCGTAGAATTTACTTTGTCAGCTGATACTACTGATAATCTGCTCATATCCTATCCTCCTAAATCCCTTTACTGCTGTAAAGTCCGCTGCATTACATTTGAATCGGCTTGATCGCCCAAAAACATCATCCTTTTGTGTATTTTTTACATATCCATACATGTTTTGCAACTCTCATGTGTCAAATATTAATATACTATTGTTTTTTTTTCAATACTGAGAAAAGAGTGACCGGGTTTCCTGTTAGTCAGTTCAACCCTGTCACTCTTCTTTGTTTTTGTGCAACATACACCATTAATTCTTTTTTTATTTGTTTATTCTTTATAGTAGTTAATTCATTAACAAGATTTTTCGACGAATTAGTGCAAAAACATAGTTTATTTTTGTTTACTTTTTTCCTTTTTATTTGACTATAGTTTCAGCTGAAGCTGAACTTCCTCCTCTGCTTCCTGCTTCAGTTCCTCCACTTTATCCGGGTTCATGTCAGGAAGTTCCTCCACGGACTGCACGTCAAAACATCGAAGGAACTCTTCTGTGGTTCCAAACAGAATCGGTCTGCCCGGCGCATCCAGACGTCCTGCTTCCTGAATCAACCCATAATCCAGAAGCTTATTAATGGCATGTTCACAGGATACTCCGCGAATCTTTTCAATTTCTACCTTTGTCACTGGCTGCTTGTACGCAACAATAGACAGCGTTTCCAATAAAACGTCTGTCAGCACCTGCTTCCGCGGCTGTTTTGCAATCCTGATCAGATATTCATACTGAGATGGCTTTGTACAAATCTGATACGCACCTTCCAGTTCCAGAATCTGCAGACCACAGTTCTGGTTCTTATATCGGTCAGACAGATTCTGCACGATCAGTTCTGCCTCCCGTTCACTCACCTGCAGGGCAAATGCAAGTTTTTTTAATTCTACGGAGTCTCCCATTGTAAACAGAATGGCCTCCGCAGCCGCTTCATATTCTTCTATTTTCATATTCAACTACTCCTGTGCCTCCATCGCTGCCTGTGTCTGTGGGCAGACGGTAATGTAAATTTCATCAAACAGACGCTCCTGAGCGATTCGAATCCTTCCGGTTTTCATAAATTCCAGCACCGCAAGGAACGTAACGATAATCTCCACCTTGCTTCCCTGACGTTCCAACAGATTCCGAAAAGAAAATTTCGGATGTTCCTGACAGTACATCTCCAGATAGATCATCTTTTCATCCAGGGATACTTCCTCCCTCTCAATTTTTCCAAACCGGGAACGAATCGGATCCAGCTTGTCCACCTGCTTTTTCATCACAGACTCAAAAATCGCGTGAAGCTTTGTCAGGTCATAGCCCTTCGTCAGTTCATCCAGATCCAGCGGTTCCTCATAAGAGCGCACATCTTCCGGAATCGACGGATTCTTAAACAATCGACGTCCGGCATCAATCTGTCTGTCCTTCAGTTCCTGAGACATATATTTAAACAACTTATACTGTAACAGCTGTTCCATCAATTCCGCTCGCGGATCAATTTCTTCTTCCTCTTCACTCTCTTCTTTTGGAAGAAGCCATTTGGATTTGATTTCCAACAGAGTCGCTGCCATTACAAGAAATTCACTCATAATGTTCAGATCCTGTCTCTGCATTTCACGAATGTATTCCAGATACTGGTTTGTAATCTCCACGATTGGAATATCATAAATACTTACTTTATTCTTATCAAGCAAATGAAGCAAGAGATCCAGAGGACCTTCAAACACTTCCAGTTTTACCTTTAATTCCATAGGTCACATTTTCTCCAATCTTACACTATTGTACTGAATCCCTGTGAAAATTCAAGGTTTTTCTTATTTTTTATCAAATACTTTTTATGATTCATCGGTTACAGAGTTCATATATCCTTATTACCATTCATACATATAGAACAAATTACTTTCTCAGGTTGCTTATGAAATTTATCTTCGCACTGTTTTTATCTATAACTTTTTATATACCAACTTTTGTATACACAGGCTATGCTCAGACTTTGAGCAATATTTATCTGGAAGCAACTTCTGATACGAATTCCAATACCAATACTGACTCAGATGCAGAGTCTGACAATCCTTCCCCAAATACGACATCTCCCACTCTCTCACTGACGTCTTCCAGTGCGCTTCTGATGGATGCGGACACCAAAACGGTTCTATACGAACAAAACGCTGACGAACAACGACCATTGGCCAGCGTCACCAAGATCATGACGTTGCTGCTGATTTTTCAGGCTTTAGATTCCGGTCAGATCCATCTGGAAGATACCGTCACCATCTCCGCGCAGGCAGCCAGAATGGGCGGTTCTCAGGTTTATCTGGAAGAAGGCGAAGTCCAGACAGTGGATACACTGATCAAATGCATCGTGGTGGCCAGTGCTAATGACGCCTGTGTCGCCATGGCAGAACAGATTGCCGGAAATGAAGAAGCTTTTGTCCAGCAGATGAATAATATGGCCGTCACCCTTGGGATGACACAGACGCATTTTGCAAACTGCTGCGGTCTGGATACAAAAAATCACTATTCCACCGCCCGGGATATTGCCCTGATGTCACGAGAACTCACCACAAAATACCCGGACATTTTTCACTACACTTCTATCTGGATGGAAGATATCACACACCACACCGCCCGTGGCGACACTACATTTACCCTCAGTAACACTAACCATTTGATCAAGCAGTATCCTTATGCCACCGGTCTGAAAACCGGATTTACCTCCGCAGCTGGTTTCTGCCTGTCTGCCACAGCCAGTAAAGACAAGATAAATCTGATTGCCGTCGTCCTCAATGCGCCCAGCAGCAAAGAGCGGATTGCTGATGTCAAAACGCTGTTTGAATGGGGGTTTACCAACTGTCGCGTGTATACAGATGAAAACACAGATGCGTTGCCGGAAATTATGGTTTCCAGAGGACAGCAGCCGTTTCTCACGTTAAAATATCAGTCTGCCTTCCACTATCTGGATACCGCAAATACAGTTGGAGAACTCAATAAAAAATTAGAGCTTCCAGATATGGCAGAAGCTCCAATTGAAAAAGATGACGTGATTGGCAAAGCTGTGTATTCACTGAATGGAGAAATGGTCGGCTCTGTCAACCTGCTGGCTGCAGAAAGTATTTCTCTGCTTACATTAAAAGATGCATGGGGACAGATTCTCTGCTGCTTTTTCCTATCTGATTCTACGCATATTGCAGCGACAAATTGATTCATTCGATTGTGGAAATTATATTAAGAAGTAAAATAATAAATTTTGTTCTGTCTCTTTCATAATGACTTTTTAATATGCAGACAGCAGTTTTTTCAGATTCACCGTTCCCCAGCATTTAAATTTCTGATCCATACCGAAACGATCCGCACTGCGGTACAACTGTAATTTCACCTCATTTGGCGTCATAGCCGGATATTTGCACAACAGCAACGCTATCATTCCAGATACAATTGGTACCGCCATAGACGTACCACTCTTTCTGACATAAGTGCCCGGTCGCGTGCCACAGCTGATGATATCGGTTCCTGGCATCAGAATCTCCGGTTTGACCACGCAGGCTTCCGTCGGTCCCCGCCCGGAATACAGGCTTGGTTCCCGTATGCTCTCATTTACCGTGTTCAGGCTTCCAACAGTAATGATTTTCTTCGAACTTCCGGGACTGGTCACGGTATTTTCGCCGGGACCGTTATTTCCGGCTGCCGCCAGCACCACGATACCCTGATCCCAGGCGCGTTCCACGCTGCTCAGCAGACGCTTCTGCAGTCCAGGCTGCACATGTTCCAGCATGCCCACAGAAATATTGATGATCCGGATTTTCTGTGAATGCGTTTTATTATATGCCACAATGTCTTCCACTGCCTGACAGGTATCCAGAATTTTACCATTTCCATTTTTATCCAGTACTTTGCAACTCCACAGATAGCATCCCGGTGCAACTCCATGAATGACTCCCTTCCCACCGGCTCCTATAATTCCGCTGATATGTGTGCCATGCCCGTTATCATCATAAGGCTGCGGCCGCTGCCTTATATAATCCCAAAATCCGGCGATTCTCCCTTGCAGGTCCGCATGGGGATAAATTCCCGTATCCAGCACCGCAACCAGAATACCCTGTCCGAAAATCCCCTGTCTGTACGCAGCAGATGCATGAATATATTTTAAAATTTTTTCCATATAGTAATATATTCTGCATAAACGCATTGTGTCCGGTTTCTCTCTGCCAAGATTTTGTCATTCAGAAACCTTTTTATTTTCACCAAAAAACCGGTAAGCTCACGCCCACCGGTTTTTTGTCTTTATTTCATTAGTATTATTTTACATCTTTGATGCTGAAGCTCATTCTTCCCATCTTGTCTTTTCCAAGGCACACAACAGTAACCTTGTCTCCAAGTGTCAGAACATCTTCTACACGGTTGATACGCTCTTTGGAAATTTTGGAAATATGAACCATTCCCTCTTTGCCAGGAGCGAACTCAATGAATGCACCAAACTCTTTGATGCTTACAACTTTACCTGAAAGGATCTGTCCTGCCTCGAAGTCTGTTACGATGATACGGATCAGCTCTGCTGCGCGGTTCATCATATCTGCATCTGTACCACAGATAGATACGGAACCGTCATCTGTAATATCAATCTTCACACCAGTCTGCTCGATGATCGCATTGATTGTCTTTCCTCTCTGACCAACAACATCACCAATCTTCTGTGGATCGATCTGCATGGAGATGATCTTCGGTGCATATCTTCCAACCTGTGCTCTCGGTTCAGCGATAGCCGGTTTCATAACTTCATCCAGAATGTAAAGTCTTGCTTCACGTGTTCTTGCGATAGCTTCCTCTACAATCGGTCTTGTCAGTCCGTGGATCTTGATATCCATCTGGATTGCTGTGATACCATCATGTGTTCCGGCTACTTTAAAGTCCATGTCACCAAAGAAGTCTTCCAGACCCTGAATATCTGTCAGAACGATGTAATCATCATCTGTCTCGCCTGTTACCAGACCACAGGAAATGCCTGCAACCGGTTTCTTGATCGGTACACCTGCTGCCATCAGAGACATGGTAGATGCACAGATACTTGCCTGAGAAGTAGATCCGTTAGACTCAAATGTCTCAGATACAGTACGGATTGCGTACGGGAACTCTTCCTCTGTCGGAAGTACCGGTACTAAAGCTTTCTCAGCCAATGCACCATGTCCGATCTCACGACGTCCCGGTCCTCTGGACGGTTTTGTCTCACCTACAGAGTAGGACGGGAAGTTGTAATGATGCATGTAACGTTTGCTTGTAATATTCTCATCCAGTCCGTCTACTTTCTGAACCTCAGATAACGGAGCCAGAGTTGTGATCGTGCAGATCTGCGTCTGTCCACGGGTAAACATAGCAGAACCGTGAACTCTCGGAATCAGGTCAACTTCTGCTGCCAGTGGACGGATCTGTGTGATGGCACGTCCATCCGGACGTTTGTGGTCTTTTAAGATCATCTTACGAACGGTCTTTTTCTGGTACTGGTATACCGCCTCACCAAGAACAGCAAGCCACTCTTCGTTCTCTGCAAATGCTTCTTCGAGTTTTTCTGTAATGGCACGGATGTTCTCCTCACGAACCTGTTTTACGTCAGTAAATACAGCTTCTTCCATCTCTTCCGGTGTCACGATCTCACGCATTGCTGCGAACATTTCTTCCGGAACTGCACAGCTTGTATACTCATGTTTTGGTTTGCCGATCTCAGCAACCATATTATTAATGAACTCAATAATTGTCTGGTTGATCTCATGAGCCATGTAGATAGCTTCGATCATTTTTTCTTCTTTGATCTCGTTTGCGCCTGCCTCGATCATGATTACTTTCTCAGAAGTAGATGCCACAGTCAGCTGAAGATCTCCGTTATCCCAGTCTGCCTGAGACGGGTTTACAACAAATTCGCCGTTTACCATACCGATCTGTGTGGTTGCACATGGTCCGCAGAACGGAATATCGGAAATGCTTGTTGCGATAGCGGAACCAAGCATTGCAAGAAGCTCCGGACGGCACTCCGGATCAACACTCATTACCATGTTATTTAAAGTAACATCATTTCTGTAATCCTTCGGGAATAATGGACGCATCGGTCGGTCGATAACACGTGCTGTTAAAACAGCGTTCTCGGATGCTTTTCCCTCACGTTTATTAAATCCACCCGGGATTTTTCCTACAGAATACATTTTTTCTTCAAATTCTACGCTTAATGGGAAGAAATCGATTCCCTCACGCGGTTTTTCAGATGCAGTTGCTGTAGATAATACAACTGTATCACCATAATGCATAAGAGCTGCGCCATTTGCCTGTGCAGCTACACGACCGATATCAACGCTTAATGTTCTTCCGGCCAGTTCCATTGAATAGGTTTTCTTCATTATTTTCTCTCCTTTTTTACTGTGGCAGGAGACCCGAAACTACTGATCTGGGCAAACCCCAGTTCACTTGTACAGAAAATACGCGTGTGAACTGTAAAAATATCCTTTTGCACACATCAGCGGTCTCGGATAAACCCTCCCGCCAATCCAAAATAGAGCGGAAATTCCGCTCTATTCTGACAGCTATCCTGTTATTATTTTCTGATGCCTAATTTTGCGATCAGTGCACGATAACCTTCCAGATCTTTTTTCTGAAGGTAAGCAAGCATACCACGTCTCTGACCAACCATTTTCAGAAGACCTCTTCTGGAATGATGATCCTTCGGGTTCTCTTTCAGATGCTCTGTGAGCTCCTGGATTCTTGCTGTTAAGATTGCGATCTGTACTTCCGGTGATCCTGTATCGTTTGGTGTTCTACCATACTCTGCCATAATCGCTGCTTTTTTTTCTTTTGAAATCATCTTGATTTCCTCCTTTATTTTTTATAATCGCCCAATCACGCGTGTTTACTAAGTACCGGTCGGAGTGTCCGGGTACTGAGTATGGGCTTTTTACTCACGCTTATCTAATATAGCATATTCCATCTGACTTGTAAACCACTTTTTCATATATTATTACAGTTCACTTATCACTCTACATGCAGGAAATTCCCCATGCAAGTATGATCATTCCCTGCATATATGTGATAAGTGAACTGTAGCTAGATATTCCTTGCAAACCAGAATATCCCGGTCCATCTGCGCCTTCAATTCTGTCAGGGAACCAAATTTCCGCTCCGGGCGGATAAACTTCAGGAAAGATACTTTAATATCCTTTCCGTACAAATCTCCGGAATAGTCAAACAGATACGTCTCCACCCCCATAGGATTGACACCTTCAATGGTTGGCTTACATCCCACGTTGCTGATTCCGTCGTACTGTTTTCCATCTGCTAGAATCTCTACCGCATACACTCCCTTTGGCGGAAGCAATTTAAATTTTTCCGGACGCTGATTTGCCGTCGGGATTCCGATGGTTCGTCCAATCTCATTGCCGTGAAGCACCGGACCTGTGAGAAAATAAGAATAGCCGAGCAAATAATTGGCTTCTTCCATATTTCCCTCTGCGATTTCCTTACGGATTCTCGTGCTGCTGATATCTTCACCTTTGTACTGTTTTTTCTTAACGATCACCGCTTCATACCCGAGATTATCCGCATACTGCTGTAATTCTTGAAAGGAACCGGCACGCTGAAATCCAAAATGAAAATCCGTTCCTGCCACAATCATTTTTACATTGATCTTCTTCTTCAGCATCTGTAAAAAAGCATAAGGGGAAAGCTGGCGGAAATCATCAGTAAACGGGCATTCAATCAGATAATCCACTCCTGCTTCCGCAAAAATATGTGCTTTTTCTTCATTGGTAGATAACACATTGTACGTATCTTTGTGAATTGCTTTCGGTGGAATGTCAAAGGTAAAGATCACGCATTTGAGTCCCTGCTCCTTGCCTTTCTGCATAGCCTCCATCAGATAACGATGACCGCTGTGCAGACCGTCAAACTTGCCCAGAGTAATAACCGAAGGTTCTTCAATTTTAAAATCCAATGTATCTTTTATATATTTCATCCTTACTCGTTAATCCTCCAAAAACATTTTTGACGGACGGAACAGTCCAAGATCTTCCCGGTATTCATAAACAGCCGCAAAACGTCCATCCGACATTCGGACGCGTACTTTCATTTCCGGTTCCGGTTTTATCGTTTCCTGAAACTGCTGTAACGCCATCTTATTACCATTTTTTAACATAATGTCAAATTCCGGCTTTGTCGTCAGCACCGGATACACTTCAAATACATGTTCGATCGGTGTCACCACATCTTTTAATATGCCGGCTTCTTTGAGTTCCTGCAGCTTATCCAGTTTATATGCATCTTCGATATGATATCCTGCTGCCTGCAGCCGCACCAGACTCTTCATGGCCGCACCGCAGCCAAGTTTCTGTCCGATGTCATGACACAATGTACGAATATAGGTACCCTTGGAGCAGGAAACTGTCATCGTTACATACGGAAGTTCTACGCATTCCACCTGAATCGCATAAATCGTAACCGGTCTTGCCTTGCGCTCTACAGTCACACCGGCTCTGGCCAGATCACACAATTTCTTTCCATTTACTTTCAATGCAGAATACATCGGCGGAACCTGAAAGATTTTTCCCTGAAATCCAAGGATCGTCTCTCTCACTTCTGTTTCGGTCAGTTCTGACGTTTCCCCTGTTTTTAACACAGTTCCTGTCAGATCCTGCGTATCCGTCTCCAGCCCAAGCTGCATCACCGCCCGGTATACCTTGTCTGAGTCTGTCAGCATATCGCAGACCTTTGTTGCTTTTCCCAGGCAGACCGGCAGCACGCCTTCCGCATCCGGGTCTAATGTTCCGGTATGACCGATTTTCTGCTGACTGCAGATGCCCCGCATCCTGGCCACTACATCGAAAGAAGTATAACCTTTTTCTTTGTATACATTTATAATTCCGTTGTACATCCGTTTTCCTCTTTATTCTTTAACTGCTTTTCAATTTTTGCAAGCACTTTTTTGAGGACTTCATCTGCTTTTCCCTGAATGGAAGCACCGGCTGCACGGCAATGTCCGCCGCCGCCGAATCCAACGGCAATTTCAGCCACATCCACATAGGAAGCAGAACGCAGGCTGACTTTATACGTATCATTTTCATTCGGATATACAAATACAGCTGTCTCCACACCCGCGGTGGAACGCAGTGTACTCACAATACCATCAAGATCTTTCGGCTCCACATGGAATTTTTCCAGCTGTTTCCGTTTGATTACACTGGAAATACATTTTCCTTCAAAATGAAGTTCTGCATCCATCAGTGCTTTCCCAAGAATCTGTTGCTGTGCAAAGGTACGGATATAAAATGTCTCGTCTACAATTCTGGAATAATTGATGCCCTTATCCATCAGTTTTCCCGCAATCTCCATGGTTTTGGAAGAAGTGCAGGAATATTGGAATACGCCGGTATCGTGTACGATTCCAAGATAAATACATTCAGCAATCTCTTTCGTGATCTTATCCGCATCCATCAGCTGATACACCAGCTCTGAAGTAGAACTTGCATTTGGGAAAATGTAATTAAAATCCGCAAAGGACTGATTACTGATATGATGATCCACGCAAAATGTGCTTTTAGCCACTTCAAAATACTGGCCTGACAGGCCAAGTCGTCCTACATCACCGCAGTCCAGCGCAATAAAAAGATCGTACTCTTTTTTGCCGTCCGTCACTTTCATATGACGGATTTTATCTGCATTTTTCAGAAACAGGAATTTATCCGGAATCGGTTCCAGATACAGATCCACCATAATGTCCGGATAATTGTCACAAATGTAGTTGTATACAGCAAGACAGGAACCTACACAGTCTCCATCCGGCCTAATATGACCGGAAATGGCGACTGTAGTAATCCCATCCAGATATGAATCTAATGAAATCATTCTCATCCTCTTATTCTTCCTCTTTACCACCTGTCAATGCATCAATTTTTTTGGACATTTCAATACCATACTCAATGGATTCGTCCAGAATAAATCTTAATTCCGGTGTATTTCTCAGATTTAATGACTGTGCCAGACAACGGCGTGCATAGCCTGCTGCATTTTTCAATCCTGTAATGGTATCTTCTTTCTGCTTTTTGTCACCAAGCACACTGATATACACTTTACATGTCTTCAGATCCGGTGCAACCTGCACCGCTGACACAGTAGTCAGCGGATGAATACGCGGGTCTTTTATTTCGTTGCGGATAATAGTGGATAACTCACGCATTACCTCTTCATTCAAACGGGTATTTTTTATACTGTTTTTTCTCATATTATGTCATCACCAGCCTATCTAGGTACTTCTACCATCTTATATGCTTCTACAACATCAAACTCTGCAATGTCGTTAAATCCATCAAATACAAGACCACATTCATAACCTGCTTTTACTTCTTTTACATCATCTTTGAAACGTTTCAACGAAGCCAGATCCCCCTCGAAAATCTGTTTTCCTTCTCTTGTGATACGAACCTTGCAATTACGTTCAAACACACCATCTAAAACATAGGATCCAGCAATATTGCCGACACCGGAAGCCTTGAAAATCTGACGAACTTCAGCATGACCAATAACTTTTTCTTCAAAAATCGGATCCAGCATACCTTTCATAGCAGCTTCAATATCCTCAATGGCCTTGTAAATAACAGAATACAAACGAATATCTACTTTCTCCTGCTCTGCAGTTGCTTTTGCAGTTGCATCCGGTTTTACGTTAAATCCAATGATGATCGCATTGGATGCGGAAGCCAGGGAAACGTCGGACTCGTTGATGGCACCAACGCCGCCATGAATTACTTTTACAACAACTTCCTCGTTGGAAAGTTTTGTCAGGCTCTGTTTTACAGCTTCTACGGAACCCTGAACATCTGCTTTTACGATCAGTTCAAGTTCTTTTAAGTTACCTGTCTGAATCTGAGAGAACAGATCATCCAGAGACATTCTGGATCTTGTCTCCTCCAGCATTTTCTCTCTGTTCTGTGATACAAAAGTATCAGCAAAGCTTCTTGCATCCCGTTCAGAATCGCATGCAACAAATACCTCACCGGCATTCGGTACACTGTTCAGTCCAAGAATCTCAACCGGGGTAGATGGACCTGCTACTTTCACACGTCTTCCCTTATCATCGATCATTGCGCGGACTTTACCATAACTGCTTCCTGCTGCGATCGGCTCTCCGACTTTTAACGTACCTTTCTGAACCAGAACGGTTGCAACAGCTCCACGTCCTTTATCCAGCTGTGCCTCGATAACAAGACCGCGGGCTTTTCTCTTTGGATTTGCTTTCAGTTCCAGGATATCTGCAGTCAGAAGTACCATCTCAAGAAGTTCTTTGATACCTTCTCCTGTACGTGCGGATACTGGTACGCAGATAGTGCTTCCGCCCCAGTCTTCCGGAATCAGTCCCTGCTCTGCAAGACCCTGTTTTACATAATCAATGTTTGCGCTCTCTTTATCAATCTTGTTGATAGCCACTATGATCTCAATGCCAGCAGCTTTTGCATGACTGATTGCCTCAACTGTCTGCGGCATGATACCGTCATCGGCAGCAACTACAAGGATTGCGATATCTGTGGAATTTGCTCCACGCATACGCATAGCGGTAAATGCTTCATGACCCGGTGTATCCAGGAATGTGATCTTCTGTCCGTTGATCTGAACTACAGATGCACCAATATGCTGTGTGATTCCACCCGCCTCACGGTCTGTTACATGCGTCTCACGGATTGCATCCAGCAGTGATGTTTTACCATGGTCAACGTGTCCCATAACACATACAACCGGCGGTCTGGAAACCAGTGTGTTTTCATCCTCTTCTTCCTCTTTCAGAAGTTCTGCAATGACATCCACTTTCTCTTCTTTCTCAGCAATGCAGTTGAACTCCAGTGCAATCTCTTCTGCTTTCTCGTAATCTACTTCCTGGTTTACAGTTGCAAGGATACCCTGCATAAATAATTTTTCTACGACTTTTGAAGCCGGTACATCAATACGTTCTGCCAGTTCACGTACCGTCATAACTTCCGGCAGAGAAATACTGCGAACTTCATCGGTCTTCTTTTCTGCCTGCGGCTGTGGCTGCGCATTCCGTTTTTTGTGTCCGGTCTTCTTCTCCAGGTTTACATACTGCTCCTGTTTGCGGTTCTTTCTCTCGTAATCCTGTTTGTTTTTCTTTTTATTTACGTGTGTATTCTCTTTTCCACGCAATTCTTCAATCGGTGTCTTAGCGCTGTCACGGTTCATACGTGAGATTTCCTGATCTAAACGTCCTCTCGTCTCTCTCGAACGATTCTGACCGTCCTGTCGATTGTTTCGATTACCTCCAAAATTATTACCGCCGCCGCGATTGCCCTGGAAGCCTTTCTGATTATTGTTGTCTTTTCTTTCATAACGGCCATTTCTATCACCATTTTCCTGTCTGTTCGGTCTGTCACCGTATTTTCTCTGTGGTCTGTCACCATTATTGCGCTGCTGGCGGTCTCCGTCAAAACGCGGTCTGTCAGAGTTATTTCTCTGCTGACGCTCACCATCGTAACGTGGTCTGTCACTATTGTTTCTCTGTGGGCGTTCACCATTATTGCTGCGCTGTGGTCTCTCGCCGTTATTGTTACGCGGTCTGTCACTGTTGTTACGCTGTGGACGGTCTCCGCTACGGTCATTACGGTTTCCGTTCGGACGACGATTTCCCATCTTACTGTTCTGAGGATTGTATACAGCGGAAATGCTTGCTTTTTTCTTCGGGCGCTCTTTTGTCTCAGCACCTGCCTGCTTTCCGTATTTTCCTCTGACCAGTGCCACTGCGTTATCTTCCAGTGAACTTAAATTTGTTGCTTCTATATTATGTCCTTGAAGGAAAGAAATTACTTCCTTTGCCGGTACATCATATTCTTTTGCGATCTCATGAACTCTAATTTTTGCCATTCCAGTTCCTCCCTATTCAGTTGTTGGTCTATTGTCAAGCTGCTTCATGACAGATTTTGCAAAACCCGGCTGCAGAACCGCTACCATGGAACGGTATTCTTTGCCGATGCAATGACCCAGATCATCTTTGCTTCCGTAAACATGCAGAGGTGTCTCATAGAAATCTGTCATATTTTTCATTTTTTTCTTCGTATTATCTGAAGCATCCTCTGCCACGATCACCAAGTATGCCAGACCGCCTTTTACTGCTTTTTCTACCGCATACTCGCCACTGGCGATACAGCCTGCTTTCTGCGCAAGACCCAGACTGGATAAAATCCTATTATTCTGCAATCGTTTTCATCTCCTCTGTCAAATCTGCAACTATTTCTTTTGGTATACTCATTTTGAATGAACGTTCTAATCCGTGATTCTTTACTGCCAGTTCCAGGCAGACCGGATTTTTGCACAGATATGCGCCTCGGCCGTTTTTGCGGCCCGCCGGATCAATACAGAATGTATTGTCCTGCATTTTTAAAACACGGATCATATTTCTTTTTTCCCGCATTTCGTGACATCCCACACACATGCGCATCGGACTTTTCTTAGTCATTCTCGTTATCCTCTTCTGCTACGAAATCGTCTTCTTCGCAGGAATTCTCTTCCTCATAAGATGTCTGATCAAACTTTTCATCCAGATTCAGATCATCTTCTGTGAACTCTTCATCCTCGTAATCTTCTTCGTAATCCATAAAATCACCGGCTTCTCTTGCCTGTGTCTCACTCTTGATATCAATCTTGAATCCTGTCAGGCGGGCAGCCAGACGGGCATTCTGTCCCTCTTTACCGATGGCCAGTGAAAGCTGATAATCCGGAACAACAACTTTTGCTTTGTTCTCCTCAGCATCTGCGATAACGGAGATAACTTTTGCCGGACTTAATGCGTTCTCAATGAGCATAGCCGGATTCTCGTTCCAGTTGATGATATCGATCTTCTCGCCATTTAACTCTTCTACGATTGCATTGACACGGGCACCGTTCATACCAACGCATGCGCCTACCGGATCAACATCCGGATCATTGGACCATACAGCCATTTTTGTACGGCTTCCTGCCTCACGGGAAATGCTCTTGATCTCAACGATACCGTCACGGACCTCT
The DNA here is from genome assembly GCA_934358495.1 of uncultured Eubacterium sp. Classification (GTDB taxonomy): domain Bacteria; phylum Bacillota; class Clostridia; order Lachnospirales; family Lachnospiraceae; genus Eubacterium_I. The sequence continues at coordinate 14,052 of CAKRKO010000046.1, forward strand.
GCAACCTCTGCTTCAAACAGACGTTTTACCAATTCCGGATGTGTTCTTGATACAAGCACCTTCGGTCCTTTGGAAGTGGATTTTACATCCATTACATATACTTTGACACGATCTGTCGGCTCAAATGTCTCTCCCGGGATCATCTCATTTTCACTGAGGACAGCATCCACTTTACCGAGATTGATGCTTACATTGTTGCCAATATAACGCTGAACGATACCTGTAACGATATCTTTTGATTTTCCGTAATACTGATCATAGATCACTTTCCGCTCTTCCTCACGGATTTTCTGCAGGATTACGTTCTTTGCGTTCTGTGTTGCAATACGTCCGAAATCTTTGGAATGAATCTCTTCATGGATCACGTCACCCAGACCATAATTGCCATTCATCATCATTGCTTCTGCAAAACTTACCTCTGTCAGCGGATCTTCTACTTCCTGTACAACGGTTTTCTCTGCCCACACATGATATTCGCATGTCTCCGGATCGATGGAAACTTTGATATTGTCTGCTTTTCCGAAATGGTTTTTACATGCGGTCAGTAAAGAGTTCTCAATTGCTTCCAGAAGTGTCTCTTTGCTGATGTTTTTTTCTTTCTCTAAAATTGTTAACGCTTCCAGTAATTCTCTGCTATCAGAGTTTTTGCTGTTTTTGCTGCTTTTAGCCATTTTTTTATTCCTCCTGTTCTTCGAATGCCTAAAAATCAAATGCGAGTCTGATCAGTGCGATCTCATTTTTCTGAAATGTAAGTTCCGCCCTCTCTTCAGTACGAATTGTAACGGTATCATTTGTATATGCAGTCAGAATTCCATAAAATTCTTTCTGACGATTGATTGCGCGATAAGTTCGGATTTCTAATTCCTTTCCCATGCTTCTCCTGTAATCTTTTTCTTTTTTCAAAGGTCTGCCAAGACCAGGAGAACTTACCTCAAACACATAGGAATCTGCAATAAAATCTTCTTCATCCAGCAAATCATTCATTCTGCGGGCAACAGCCTCACAGTCATTGACGGTAATGCCGCCTTCTTTATCGATGTAAGCGCGCAGATACCAAGTGCTTCCTTCTTTTACATACTCCACATCCACCAGTTCAAAATTCATTTCTTCCATAATAGGAAGTAATAATGCTTCTGTGCGTGCTTCGTAATCTTCACGTTTTGACATATTTGTCACCTTCTTTCCCAGGTTTCACTATAACAACAACGAAGAGTGGACTCACGCCCACTCTTACTACATACAACATATTCTTATTTATAAGATAGCACACTCACGCAAAAGATGCAAGGCTTTTTTACACAATCTCCGCTTTAACGTCCCTGACAGTTTGCCGATCAATGTAACCACAAGCACGTAGTCCTCGTTCAATCACTCTGGTCCACTCAAGCTCTGTCAAAACTCGAATCGAACTGTCATCCAGTTCAATTACATGCTCTTCCTGTCTGTTTTCTGCCTCGCATTTCACTTCATATAAATTCACTCGACTAATGGCTCCAATCTCTTCTAAGAGATTTACCATACGGTATACGGTTGCCGTTCCAATTTTTGAATCAAGTTTTGTTGCTTTGTAATATATTTCCTTACAGCTGGTGCAATTGCCACTCAGAATTACATCTAACAAAATCATTCTTTGTTTTGTAATTCGACATCCATTCTCCTTTAAATGCTCAACAATCCTGTCTTTTTGCATCTGAGTTCGGTAATAATTTTCCGTCTTTTCTAACTCTGTTGCCTGCATACTGAATTTCCTTTCTCGTTCTTTTTTTAGTATAAAGCAACATATGTTAGCTGTCAATAATATTTTTTATTTTATTCTCATCAAAGGTATCTGTAACTCACTCGCAAAAAAAGACTCTTCGAAATTAGTATCTTTTCGATAACAACTTCGAAGAGTCTCTCTTTTTCTTTTTACATTTCACGCTTACGGTCTCTGTCCCATACCGCCTTCCAGTGTCAATGTCTCACCATTCATATACTTAAAATCCGGAGATGCAAGTTGTACGCAAACGCGTCCGATTTCTTTTTCTACATCACCATAATGTCCTGCAGGTGGCATTTTTACATTTGCCTTAAATGCTTCGGGATAATTTTTTTCAAAATTCTCCAACTGCGCAGTCCACGCCAGCGGACATATAATATTAACGTTAATACCATCTTTGCCCCACTCGGTAGCAGCAACTCTGGAAAGCCCACGTATTCCTTCTTTTGCCGCCGCATATGCGCACTGCCCATAATTGCCAAACAGACCTGCACCAGATGCGAAATTCACGACAGAACCTTTTGTTTCTTTCAGATACGGATAGCAAGCTTTCATATAATAGAATACTGCATATAATCCAGAATAAAGTGCAAGATTAAACTGATCTGTCGTATGTTCCTCAAGCGACACACCTGATGCGGAAGCCTGAGCATTATTAATCAGTACGTCGATTCTTCCAAATCTGTCGATTGCTTGTTTCACTACATTTTGAACAACTGCTTCATTGTCAGCTCCAGCAGACACATCTGCCTGAACCGGAAGTACTTTGATTCCATACAAACGTTCCAGCTCCTCTTTTGCGTCTTCCAGTTTCTTTACATTACGTCCAGTGAGCACCAGATTCGCCCCTTCTTTTGCATAGGCAGTTGCAATACCATATCCAATGGAACCGCAGCTTCCATCACTTAATACTGCACGACCTCCTCCAGTAATAATTGCAGTTTTTCCTGTTAAAAATCCCATCATTGTTTCTCCTTTCCTATAACTCTCAAAAGTCGGATTGTATTTTTTTAAATACATATTCACTGAGATACAGTGTAACAAACCACCGATGGGATTTCAAGCTTTTTTCTATAAATTTGCGGTTTTTTCAGATAATTCAGGACTTTTGCTAATGATATAACAGTAAAATCTTATGACAGCCTTAATTCAAGCATTTCAAGGCACTCTTACTACATAATATGTCACATTTATTTACGATGGCGTGCGAAATAATCTTTCACAAGTTTCACTACCGTTCCAGACAGGAGGAACAATGCAATCAGGTTTGGAATCGCCATCAGACCGTTAAATGTCTCTGCTATACTCCAGAGCATGCCAAGATCCATGGTTGCGCCTACAATTGCTACCAACGCATATACAACCATAAAAGGTTTCACCCATTTTTCAGAAGACAAATATTCCATACATCGTGCGCCATATAATCCCCATCCAATAATGGTAGAGAATGCAAAACAGCAAAGAGCCACTGCTGTAAAAATAGATATCCAGTTACCATAAGTAGCCGTAAATCCCGAAATGGTCAGCTCCGCTCCTGCATCTGCACCATATCCTACTGAGATGCCACTGCACAAGATAACCATAGCAGTCAGTGTACAGATCAGAATGGTATCCGTAAATACCTCAAAAATGCCAAACATCCCCTGCTTTACTGGTTCACCAGTATCTGCACATGCATGCGCAATAGAACCGGTACCAAGACCTGCCTCATTGGAGAAAATACCACGGGCAACACCTTTTTTCATACTCAAGAAAAAGCTTCCTACAATACCGCCGGTCACTGAAGCCGGATGAAAAGCTCCATCAATGATAGTGCAAAACACCGCCGGTACACGATCGATATTTAAAATAATAACGCCGAATGAAAGCACAATGTACAACAATGCCATGAATGGAATCAGACGTTCCGTTACACGTCCAATACGTTTGACACCGCCTAGCAAAATCATTGCAACCATAGCAGCAACAATTATACCAATGATCAGATTTGTAATTTTAGTAGCAGATTCCGGAATGATATTAAAATTCAATAATGCAGAATCAATGGCTGTGGTAATCGTATTTACCTGTGTGGCATTACCAGTTCCAAACACAGTCAGTACACCAAAGAGTGCAAAAAGAACAGCCAGCCAATGCCATTGTTTTTTCAGACCGTTCTTAATATAATACATCGGGCCTCCAACCCAGTCTCCCATAGCATTTTTTTCACGAAAATGCACTGCGAGAGTTACTTCTGAAAACTTGGTGCACATACCAAGCAGAGCAGAAATCCACATCCAAAATACCGCCCCCGGACCACCGATGGCAATTGCTCCTGCTACACCGGCAATATTTCCGGTTCCTACAGTGCCGGCCAATGCGGTACAGACCGCCTGGAACGGAGTCATAGCCCCGTCAGCAGCATCCTTTTTATCAAAAATTTTTCCGATAGTCTGCTTCATTGCATAAGGAAATTTACGGATCTGCAGGAATTTAGTCCGTACACTTAAAAGCAGTCCAACTCCGATAATGCAGATCATAGCAGGAACACCCCAGATGAAGTTATTCACCACTTCATTCACCGATTTGATGATTTCTAACATTCTTTCAACCTCTCAACTCATTTGTATTCAGTCTGTGCCCAGACAGACTCACAAAGTATAGCACACTTTTTTTATGATGTACAGATTGCAAAACAAAAGAGAACTGTATGCAATGCATTTCGTTTACAGTTCTCCTTCTCAACTATCCCCATCTTGACAATTATCAAAAATAAACCTTGATAGTATGATTATTTATTTTTTCCATTCTAACAGTATTTCATCAATAATAGCAAAATGTTCCTTCAATGCCAATATACCATCCTCTCGATTATGTTCACGCAATGCTCTTACAAACCGATGATGACAGGCATTTAAGGCCTCTTTTCCAGAGTCTTTTCGAATGATCTCCCTGCGAAGATCCTTGACAAATTCATCAATGACACTGGAACAAGCTTCCAGAATGTCCAGAATCAGGATATTTCCTGAAGCTCTGGCTAATGTATAATGTATTTTCTTATCCAGTTCATTATTTACACTGGCATCCGTACTCTTATCCAACTTGTTTACATAATCCTCCATCAGTTTAATTTCTTCTTCCGATGCATGATCAAGCGCCAATGTAAATGCAAGTCTCTCAAGCGAATATCGTATCTGACTAATTTGTATATAATCAATCTGATCCATGGCGAACATCATACCCATGGTCTCCTCCAGACTGCTTTGAAAATCGCAAGTAATATAATTACCGGATCCCTGCTGGGAAGAAATAACCCCCGTCATATCCATAAAACGGATGGCTTCCCGGACAGAATTACGGCTAACCCCAAGCTCTTCCGCAATCTCCCGCTCAGGTGGTAGTTTCTCTCCTGGTTTCAAATCTCCTGCAATTATTTTTTTCTTAAAAAAGTCTACGACTAATCCATAGGTTTTCTGATTCTTTGCCACAACATCTTTGTTCCTTTCAATTATAATAGACGTATCACCAAAGTGATACGCCTATTATAGTTCATTTCAACCAATGATTCAATTGAATTTTTCTTATACCTTAATCCTGTATGTGATCTAATCTTCCCTACTCAAGATAACTGGCCAGTTCTTTCCGATTACGCGTAATATATTCATATGTCACATACAATGGATCAATCCGATAAATATTTGGAGCATCTGCTTCTGAATATGGTAATGGCATTAATTCCAATCCATCACAGCCATGTTCTGTATAAAACTGCCATTAACTATTTATAGTCCTCTTACAAACTCAACTGCGTTTTTTATATCTTCTTCATCTGGATGTCCTTTGGCAATACCACCCACCAATTTAAATGGACCAAATGTGTCATAGCCCTTGCACCCGAATCTTCCAATTACTATAGAATGTTTCTTGCCCAAAATCTGCTCTATGGATTTATAATTCGCACTTCCACCATAAGTACAGATCAGAAATACCTTTTTGTCGTCCGGTAGATTCTTCTCTGTGAATTCCAATACCAACTGATGAAATTTTGAAAAATAGATTCCTGATGCAAACCCAATCATATCATAACTGCTCAAATCTGCATCTGGCTGTTTTGCAGCATCAATTAAATCGACCCGGCACTCTTCTGCTATGCTTTTTACTAATTTTTCTGTATTTCCATGATGTACAGATGCATATACGATTGCTTTTCTCATTTGTTTTCCTTTCTACATGTTCCATCAACCAGGTCATAACTCATATCCAAAAAGTCCAGTATCTTTGCTTTACCAACCGAACCAGCCAGCAAAATCGTGATCCAGTGCTGTTTGTTCATATGCTATCCAGGTAAAAATCCATAAGTCTGAATAATCATACCATATTTTCGCACCCCAGACTACCTCCTATTTTTATCCTGTTGAACATAATACTGATTTATTGCTGCTTCTATCATCTGATTTAACTTGGCTCCACCACTAGCATCTGAATCAATACTTCCATCCCTGCCAACTCTAATTTTAAAGCAAAACCCAGGAGTTGTCTTTACACTATCTTATTTGACGCTTACTTTTCATTTTCCCAAAAGTGAATTTTAGGAATCTACTATGTCATGGGACAAACGCCCTGCTCTATTTGAATAACAAAAAAGACCCTGTGGGTCTGTATTGCTACAGACCTGCAAGGTCAAATTTTATGTTTGGACAATTTTTAGATTGGTTGGCAAATTTACCCTTTAGCAGGATATTTTGCTTTCCCCTCTAACAAAATTATGTCATAGGGCAAATCTTTTCATTCTGTTTTGGGGCAAAGTTTTTATCGTGTTACCTTTTGGATATTACCCTATCAA
>CAKRKO010000047.1 GCA_934358495.1 uncultured Eubacterium sp.
GAAGATAGGAAATCCGTCGTGCCTGCATTGGAGTTTTTGTCACATCCTGTTCTAAGATTCCCTAAACAAGAATTTATAAGGTTTTCGGTAAATCCAATTCAGCCGGACGTTCCTTTAATGCATAAGCCAGATTGATGGCATGATCAGAGCAACGTTCCAAATCGGTAACCAGATCAGAGAAAATTACTCCGCCCAGTGGATTACACATGGAATTCATGATACGTTCAATATGGTTATTAATAAGATCTTTTTCATGATCATCCACATGCTGTTCCAGAATCTCAATTTGATCCAGTTTACTGTAATCATCTTTTTCAAAAATATCCAAAGCCAGATATACTGCATCCAGCGCGTCCTGAGACATATCCAGCAATTCTTTTCTGGCTGCTTCTGACATTTCTGCTTTCTTGGCATTCATCTGTTCGATATATTCTACCATGTTTTCCGCATGATCAGACAAACGCTCGATATCAGTAACCGCAATTGTCATCATAGAGACACGACGCATATTTTCCGGTGACAGATCCAGGGATCTCAAATCTACCATTGCATCTGCAATCAGATGATTCAAGATATTCACGCTTTCCTCATGAGAGCGTACAGACGCTGCCTTAGAAGCACTATAATCAAAAAAGCAATCTAATGCTCGTTTCAGATTGTCTGCTGCAATATGACCCATACGTGTGATTTCTCGCTGCGTCTGACGCAGAGCAACCGGAGCCGGTACTTTCGTAATCTGTGTCATATAAACCAGGGAACGGTCTTCCAGCTGCTGGTTTTCCTCCGGAAGTACCGGAACGATTTTTTCTGCCAGCCAGATGAGTCTTCCAGTAAACGGTAACTCAATCAGAACTGCAACAATTGCGAAAATTGTATGTGTATTAGCCAGCTGTCGACCAATATCATTCGGTGACAAGTTCTGGATTCCCGTTAATATAATCGGGAATATATTGATCAATGCAACCAAAATTCCTGCTCGGAATACGTTAAACAGAAGATTCAAAATAGCTGCTCTCTTTCCATTTCTGTTCGCTGTCAGGCTTGCAAGCAGGTTCGGTGTAACAGAACCGATGGCTGCGCCAATTACCAGATATACCGCTACGTTGTAACTGAGTAATCCCTGAATGGCAAATGCCTGAAAAATGACAGTGGAAGAAGAAGAACTCTGTAACAATGCTGTAAATGCAATACCGAACAAAATCGCAAGCGCCGGATTATTCAGTGTAGATAAAAATGAAACAAATCCTTCACTCTGTGATAGCGGTTGAATTGCTACTTTCATCATTGTGATACCCTGGAATAACATACCAAAGCCCATAATGACAGAGCCTACATGTTTCACAAAATTATTCTTCATAAACAGATACATGACCGCGCCTGCAAAAAGAAGTAGCGGTGTAAATGTACTGATATTGAATGCAGTAATCTGTGCCGTGATTGTTGTACCGATATTGGCACCCATGATTACGCCGATAGCCTGTCCAAGATTCATCAGACCCGAATTTACAAATCCAATGACCATAACATCCGTTGCTGAAGAACTCTGCACAAATACCGTCATACCAAGTCCCACAGCAATTGCGATAAGTTTGTTTTTCGTTGCATGTTCCAAAATTGTCTGGAGTTTATCGCCACAGGCATTTTTCAAACCAGCGGACATGATTGTCATGCCAAAAAGGAACAATCCAACGCCACCCAATAACGAGAACGCTTCTACTATAGACATATATTTATCCTCCGTAATATTCGCAAAAAAATTGTAAATAGATTTTTACATACGAATTTATTTTAACAGTAAAATGTAAATTTGTCTTTAGATTCAGCGCATTTTATCAAAAATAGGTAAAATATAAGAAAAATCAATGTAAATCAGCAGTAAAATATATAAATAGTAACAAATTTATCACTGCACATCCGCAAGGAAATAATTCGGAAAACATTTTAATGACTTTTTTAACGAAAATAACGGTTGATTTTTTGCATTTTATTTTGTATAATTCGTTTTGTGACTAATTTTTTTAGTTTTGCGGATATGGCGGAATTGGCAGACGCGCCAGATTTAGGTTCTGGTGGGAGACCGTGCAGGTTCAAGTCCTGTTATCCGCATAAAATAAGGGTTCCCGAGGATTTTTCATAATCCCGGGAGCCCTTATTTTGACACTCTGCTCATTATATGTTTTCTCAACATTTATCAGTTATACATCACTCATATTTCCACCATACGATTTCTCCGACTTCTTCTGTCTTTCTCAGATCGATCAGACGCTGATTTTCTGAGCCTCGAAATTGTAAACTGATATTTTTTCTGTCTTTCATAAACTCTCCGTCTACCAGAACATCCACACAGGCGAGTACGGCATCCGTCACTTCACAGCGTGCTCTCCCGGTTCCGGTTTCTTTACCAGTCAGTTCTTCATACACATATCCACTATAAGCCCAGATTGTTTTTTTCGGCAATTCACGGCGTACTCGCTGCAAAAATGGAAGCAACACATACTGATGTTCCGGTTCAAATGGTTCGCCACCAAGCAATGTCAGACCTGCCACATATCCCGGACGCAATGCTTCTATCAATTCTTCTTCCACTTCTTTTGTAAATGGTTGTCCATACGTGAAATTCCATGTCTCCGGCTGAAAACATTCCTCACAATGATGCGTACATCCGGATACAAACAATGTCACACGCACACCTGGTCCATCTGCAATATCTGATTTTTTTATATTACAATAATACATGTTCCACCTTCTTTCCAGAGACTCAATGCTTATTATTACTTCTTAACGAAACTGATTTATCTCTGGTTGATATTCATACTTGATCAATGCCAGCTGCTCGGTAATTTCCTCCTCAGACACACCATAAGCTTTTGCTAATTCTGCTAATGATGGATAATGGTCTCTCAGTTCTGTGTTTACTACACTTAAAAGCATGACCGGATCTTTGGGTAATATCATTCTTTCTTTCCTCCACTAAAATAACTTCAAGAATGCCCTCAGCATTCTTACTGTGAGATGCACGTCACGCAATGCATGACATATTCTTCTATTATAATACGATACAGTCTTTTATGGAATTTTATTTTGCAAGTAACATTGCCATTCCACTCATGATAAATATACCCATTCCCGCAATAATACCGCCACCGATCTGCTGCCACAACCGTCCCAAAGTGGACAACTCACCGTTTTTAAACTGCCATCTTTTCAGGAAAAAGTAGCATTCTTCCGGATACATCACACAGATAATTCCAAGTATATACAAAATCAGTCCAAGTATATTCATATACCATTTTGAAATTGTTTCCTGATCATTATAGATGATCCTGCACAGTGCATAACTGCAACGCTCCTGTCCCATGTCTGGAGTAATATTCACGCCATCTTCAGAAAATTCAAAGTTTCCATTCTGGAGTACTGGCACTCCGTTATCATACAACTCTTTCTGCTCTGTATCCCAGCTTCCTGATATAGTCTGATCTGGAAAATAAAATGTAATTTGTTCCTTTTCTATCTCATAGGAAACTTCCTGTTTTTTATCGTGAGAAACAATTGTAAATTCATGATCCGATGTCTGCTCTATATAATTAGATGCATCTTTTTCATACCTTGAAGCACTTTTTTCATAGAGAAAATCATCTCCCACATATACTCCAGGACGCAGCGTTGTATAAGCCCCATATCCAAATGCAACTGCTGCAATGAGTACAATAATAATTAGCTTTATTGCCTTTTTCCCGCTATTCATAGTATCCCCCTCCATGCCTATTCTACTTTCATAAAAGCATCATACATTTCTCTTTTTGTACTGTCAATATCTGTTGATTTTCTTTATTAAGAAAGACCATTATAAAACTGTTAAAAGCAGCAATTCTATAATGGTCTTTCAGATGCACCCACTTACCTAATCCGCACAAACGTGGGGCTTCTTTTATACGTTTTTAAGCCTACAAGTGCAGCACTCTCTCCTTAATCTCCTGAGTTCTTCCCTGATTCCAGAACTGTGTGCCGATGTAACCGCAAGTACGGCGTGCCACATTCATCTTATCCTGATCGTGGTTTCCGCAATTCGGGCACTCCCAGATTAATTTTCCGTCTTCCTCGACAATTTGAATCTCGCCCGTATATCCGCACACCTGGCAAAAATCACTCTTTGTATTCAGTTCTGCGTACATGATATTATCATAAATGTACTGCATTACGGAAAGTACTGCATCCAGATTCTGCTGCATATTCGGTACTTCCACGTAACTGATCGCGCCACCTGGAGACAGCTTCTGGAACTGAGCTTCGAATTTCAGTTTTTCGAAAGCATCAATGTTCTCTGTTACGTGTACATGATAGCTGTTTGTGATATAGTTCTTGTCTGTTACACCCGGAATCAGACCAAAACGTTTCTGCAGGCATTTTGCAAATTTGTAAGTTGTGGACTCAAGCGGTGTACCATACAGACTAAAGTCTACGTTATGCTCTGCTTTCCATTCATTGCAGACATCGTTCATATGCTGCATTACTTCCAGTGCGAACGGTGTTGCACTTGGATCTGTATGTGATTTTCCAGTCATGTAGCGTACACATTCGCACAGACCTGCATATCCAAGTGAAATTGTGGAATATCCACCATGAAGTAAGCTGTCAATTGTCTCACCTTTTTTCAGTCTTGCCAGTGCACCGTGCTGCCACAGGATTGGCGCCACATCAGAAGGGGTTCCTTCCAGACGCTCATGACGGCAAACCAGTGCGCGGTGGCAAAGTTCCAGACGCTCATCGAAAATCTTCCAGAATTTTTCCATATTTCCGCCGGAAGAGCAGGCTACATCAACCAGGTTGACAGTTACAACGCCCTGGTTGAAACGTCCGTAATATTTCGGCTGATTTGTTTTCGGATCTACATATGGTGTCAGGAATGAACGGCATCCCATACACGGATAACAATGTCCTTCACCATTTTTGTCTACCTTATTTTCAAACATGATCTTCTCAGAGATGTAATCCGGCACCATTCTTTTTGCTGTACACTCTGCAGCAAGTTTTGTCAGATACCAGTATTTGCTGTCCTCATGAATGTTGTCCTCTTCTAAAACGTAGATCAGTTTCGGGAATGCCGGTGTAATATAGACACCTTTCTCATTCTTAATACCCTGAATACGCTGTTTAAGTACTTCCTCAATGACCATAGCCAGGTCATCTCTGGTGCGTCCTTCCGGAACTTCGTTCAGATACATAAAAATTGTGATAAACGGAGCCTGACCGTTTGTGGTCATCAGTGTGATCACCTGATACTGGATCATCTGAACACCCTGTTTTACTTCTTTCTGTACACGAAGTTCTGCTACTTTATTGATTGTCTCTTCATCCGCCTCGATACCACTCTGCTCGAATTCGCAGGCAACTTCTCTCTGGTATTTCTCACGGCTTACCTGTACAAACGGTACCAGATGGGACAGGGAAATACTCTGTCCACCATACTGGGAACTTGCGATCTGAGCAACCGCCTGTGTAGCTACGTTACATGCAGTGGAAAAGCTGTGTGGTTTTTCGATCATTGTCTCGCTGATCACGGTTCCGTTCTCCAGCATATCTTCCAGATTTACCAGACAACAGTTGTGCATATGCTGTGCAAAATAATCTGCATCATGGAAATGGATCAGACCTTTTTCATGTGCATCTACGATATCTGTCGGCAGAAGGAAACGTTTTGTAATATCCTTACTTACCTCACCGGCCATATAATCACGCTGTACACTATTGACTGCCGGATTTTTATTGGAGTTTTCCTGTTTTACTTCCTCATTGTCAAACTCAAGCAGGCTTAAAATCTGCTCATCTGTTGAGTTAGACTTACGCACCAGCGCTCTCTTATATCGGTAGGTAATATAGTTACGCGCTACAGAAAAAGCTCTCTGGTTCATGATCTGATTCTCCACCAGATCCTGAATCTCCTCTACACTCAGTGCTCGGTTCATTCCCTCACAGATTGTGCGCATATTGGCGCCGATAACTGCAATCTGTTCTTTGCTCATCCGCTCAGTCTCTGCCACACTGTCATTCGCCCTGATCACTGCGGAAATAATCTTGTCCAGATCAAACTGCGATTCTGATCCACTACGTTTAATAATCTTCATTCCACTCGCCCTTCCTTATCATTTTCCTCTGTTTTTCTTCTGTCTATGTCATTTTCATTACTGTCCTAAGCTGCCTCTATCAGCCTGATCCTCACCTGACTCTGAACAGTTATTATTTATGATATCAGCTCTTTTTTCATCATTGTCCTATCATTGACTCATGCGAACCGTTCTTGACCATTGTACAATATCTAGTGTTGTTTTTCAATTGCAAATCCTATATCTAGTAACTTTCTATCAATATACACAAATTTCAGTTAACGTATTGACTTTTGGAAATCACTCGGAATACTGCCTTTTTTCACAGCTTTTTTCCATTTACTCCAAAAAAAATCAAAATGCCAAAACAGCACTTTGCACAATTACCAAAAAGTGACTTCAAAAAGCTTCCCACTATATCTTGTCTTTGTATTTTTTATACACCTATTCCTAAAAAAGTGGTTTTTACACGCAAAAAGAGAGGGTAAGAGTTCTGTCGTGGTCAGGTACTCTTACCCCTCCCCTGATATCAGATCTGTTCAAGAATGCCGGAGACTATATCAGATAGGAAATTGCATCCCACCACTGATATAATCTTATTGCTCGCCACCTATAGAGGTTGGAGTCATCTCTCATCCGATATATATTTACTTTTATACCGATTCAGAGCGCTTTCACTAAAGGCTCGCATTAACAGTTATCATTTCTATGCTTCTGCTGTCAGTTTTTCGATAGCAGCTTTGATACGAGCGATGGACTCTTCTTTTCCAAGTACTTCCATCAGTTCAGTTGCTCCGCCCGGTGTCATCTGTTTTCCAGAAAGTGCGGTACGGATCGGCCACATTACATAACCGTTCTTGTATTCGTTTTCTTTTACATAAGCGCTGAGCATTGCGTACAGGGCATCGTTACAGTAATCTTCCTGTGCTTCCAGTAACGGCAACACATCTTTTAAAACAGCCAGAGATGTCTCTGCATTTGTTTTCATTTTTTTATGTGTATACATTGCTACGTCGTACTCCGGAACTGCCTCAATGAAATCGATATGCTCTTTGATATCCGGAAAGATCTCAATACGCGTCTTTACCATCTGAGCGATTTTCTTGTAATCACAGTCACGATGTACTACTTCTTTGATATACGGCTCTGCCATCTCATAGAATGCATCAAAATCCATTGCTTTGATATACTCACCGTTCATCCATTTCAGTTTTACCATGTCAAAAACAGCCGGAGATTTGCTGATGTGGTGATAATCAAATTCTTTTACCAGTTCCTCTAAGGAGAAGATCTCACGGTTATCTACCGGGCTCCATCCAAGCAGTGCAACAAAATTTACAACAGCCTCAGATAAAAATCCCTGCTCGATCAGGTCTTCGTAAGAAGAATGTCCGCTACGTTTGCTCAGTTTCTGATGCTCTTCGTTTGTGATCAGCGGGCAGTGAATATATTTCGGTTCTTCCCAGCCGAAGGCATGGTACAATCTTGTATATTTCGGTGCAGAAGACAGATACTCATTACCACGAACAACATGTGTGATATTCATCAGATGATCATCTACCACATTTGCAAAATTGTAAGTCGGATATCCATCGGATTTGATCAGAATCATGTCATCCAGCTCAGCGTTCGGCTGTGTAATATCTCCATAAATCTCATCATGGAACGTTGTCTCACCTTCGTTTGGCACATTGGCACGGATAACATACGGTTTTCCTGCTGCCAGGTTTGCCTCGATTTCTTCTTTGGAAAGATGCAGACAATGCTTGTCATACACACTGATCTCTTTGCCATTGATGTTCTGTTTTAAAGAATCCAGACGCTCCTTGTCACAGAAACAATAATAAGCCTCACCTTTCTCAATCAGTTTTTTTGCATACTCCAGATAAAGACCGCTCTTGCAGCGCTCACTCTGGATATAAGGACCATAACCGCCATCTTTGTCCGGTCCCTCATCGTGGATCAGACCTGTTTTTTCCAATGTACGATAAATAATTCCCAGTGCTTCCTCTACAAAACGCTCCTGGTCAGTATCTTCTATTCTTAATACAAAATCTCCGCCCTCATGCTTTGCGATCAGATATGTGTACAAAGCGGTACGCAGATTACCAACGTGCATACGGCCTGTCGGGCTCGGTGCAAATCTTGTTCTGACTTTAGCCATAACTCTACCTCTTTCTGTATATTTATTTCGACTCAGTCTCCAGTTTTTCTTCATATGCTCATAAAATCTGCACATAATTTTGAATAACACAAACTGATAAATTTTTCTGAATCGGTTTCTTCATTCCATAAGCGTTCCTATTATAACTCAAACCGAATATTTCCACAAGAGAAAAAACAGGATACCTGTCCAGTATCCTGCCTTACAAGCGTCAGCTTGTCTTAAGTTCTTTCCAAAGCTGACTGTACAATGCGGTGGTATCTGCATCCAACGCCTTATATACCTCACATTTTTCCAGCGTTTCCTCACTTGGGAAAATAAGTGGATCCGTTTTGGTTTCCTCATCCAGTGCATCATACACCGCTGTATTCGGTGTCGGATAATAAATTTCCTCAAAATTTTTCATTGCAATGTCTTCTCTGCAAAGGAAATCAAGAAACTTCAATGCTCCTTCGTGGTTTTTTCCCTTTTTCATCATCATCCAGGAATCAAACCATACATTGGAACCTTCCTCCGGAACCACATATTCCAGTTCTTCATCATATTCGTTCGCCAGATATGCTTCACCTGAATAACAAACTGCCAGTGCTGCATTTCCTGCAACCATTTCTTCCCGAACTTCATCCACAAAATATGCTTCCACGTCCGGTTTCTGCTCGATCAGAAGGTTCTGCGCCTCTTCCAGTTCCTTACGGTCTGTGGTATTCAGAGAATATCCCTTATATTTCAATGCACACATATATGCATCACGGATACTGTTCTGCATAATGATCTCTCCGGCATATTCTCCATTAAACAAGCTGTCCCAACTTGTAATTTCTTCATTTACCATATTTGTATTGTACAGGATTCCTACCGTTCCCCAGAAATATGGAATGCTATATTTAAGTTCAGGATCATATGACTTCGACATTTTCCAGTAAATATCTCCGATGTTATCCACATATTGCATTTTGCTGTAATCAATTTCTTCTGTTTCCCCTTCTGCGATAAGCCTCTCTATCATATAATCAGAAGAACAGATCAAATCGTAAGGAATCGTACTCGCCTTATATTTGGAATACATCTCTTCCGGTGTCGTTGCCTCCTCATAGAGTACTTTTATGCCTGTCTCCTTCTGAAACTGCTTCAACACGGAAGTGTCAATATATTCTCCATAGTTCAATACTACAATTGTATCTTTTTCGCCTGCCTCGGACATATCTACAGAAGATTCTTCTTCTCCGGTAGCACCGCAACCAACTAAAATTCCGGTCATGGCAACACACAACGCCATTGCCACCCGGCGTTTCCAATTTCTATTTATCATACTGTCACCTTTTTCATTCACCCGGCTTCTTTCTGCCATAAATTTTTTTATCGCAATCGCCTTTTTTCTGATTATCGTACCGCTGCTTTTTTTAATCTGTTCTGATGAATTCTCGGAACATAATTTACAAGCAGTAAGACTATCAGTACTACCCCAAAGATCAATGTGGAAAGTGCATACATTTCCGGTTTTATACCACGTTTCAACTCACCGTAGATCATCGTAGACAGGGTATTGATTCCAGCCCCTTTTGTGAAATACGTAACAACAAAATCATCCATAGACATGGTCAGTGCCATGAAAAATCCACTCATCACAGATGGGAAGATCATCGGAAGAATGACACGTACAAATGCAGTGACACTATTTGCACCAAGATCTCTTGCTGCCTCGTATACACTCATATCCATCTGCTGCAGTTTTGGTAAAATACTCAAAATGACATAAGGGATATTAAAAGTGATATGCGCCAGTAAAATGCTTACATAACCTAAATTCATAAATCTGGAAAACCACAACATCAGTGCGATACCGGTTACAATATCCGCATTCAGCATTGGAATATTTCCAACACCAAGTGTCAGTGCGTAATTTTTCTTTTTCATTGCATCAATACCGACAGCTGCCAGAAGCCCAATTCCCGTTGCAATTGCTGCTGATGCGAAACCGATGGTCAGTGTGTTCTGCAGCGCTGCCATCACATCACTGTTTTGTAACAGATCCTGATACCACATCAGCGTAAATCCGCCCCAGACAACCCTTGATCGGGATGCGTTAAAGGAAAGCACCACAAGCACTGCAATTGGAATATATAAAAATGCAATGATCAGTACCAGATAAAATTTCATAAAAAATCGCTTTACCATACGCTGCGCTCCTTTCCTGCATCTGTTTTAGAAGTAAACATCATGCTGATCAATACAAAGATCATCAGCGCAATAGATAAGCCAGATCCAAGGTTCCAGTTCATACTCGTGGAAAATTCCTGTTCAATAATATTTCCAATAAGCATGATTTTACCTCCGCCCAGAATGTCCGGAATAGCAAAAGTGGTCAGTGACGGAACAAATACCATAGTGATTCCACTAATGATTCCCGGCATTGTCAACGGAATCATGATTTTTGTCAGTACCGCTTTGGGCGGTGCTCCAAGATCTCTGGCTGCCTCGAGGATATCCTCGTTCAGTTCAGTAACTGCATTGTATACAGGAAGGATCATAAATGGCAGATAATCATATACCATACCGATCACGATTGCCACATTGGAGTTTGCCAAATCCTGCCCCGGCAGTCCGAACACACCCAAAATTGCATTTATAATTCCGTTTCTAGATAGCAATAACTGCCATGCCATGATACGCAATACAAAATTCACCCACATCGGCAGGATTACAATAATCGCCATCATTCCCTGCTTTCCGATGTTCAATTTCCGCAAGATTATTGCCAAAGGATATGCCAGCACCAGACAGACAGCTGTACAGAGTAACGCCAGCCAAAGAGACATCAATAAGGCTTTTAAATGTACCGGCTGAAAAATCGCCAGGATGTTTACCATTGTAAATCCACCGTTTCCATCTCTCAGGGCATAAAAAATAATCATCAAAATCGGCAATACCGTAAATCCAATAATCCAGATAATATACGGTGTGGCCAGTAAGCTTCTCTTATTCATTCTTTTTGATAACCTCCTGTGCGGAAGACGCCGGTTTGTGCATGATCTGGATATTTTCCGGTTTTACATACAGACCAATTTCTGTACCTGGCTGATAAGCAATGGTACTGTGCGCCAGCCACTCAAATCCTTTGGCCTGCACTTTCATCTCATAATGAACCCCCTTAAACAGAATCGATGTCACAATACCGTCCATCATACCCTCGCCCGGCTGTACAAATTCCATATCCTCCGGCCGGATCACTACATCGACATTTTCATTTGGTGCAAAACCGGTATCTACACACGGGAACGGACATCCGAGAATCTCCACCAGACAATCCTTCGGCATCACACCGTCTATAATATTGCTCTCACCTATGAAATCTGCTACAAAAGCATTCTGCGGCTCATTGTAAATATCTACTGGTGTACCTACCTGCTGGATCAGTCCCTGGTTCATAACAATGATACGGTCAGACATGGTCAGAGCTTCTTCCTGATCATGCGTAACAAAAACAAACGTAATACCCAGCTCGTTTTTAATTTTGATCAGTTCCTGCTGCATATCCTGACGCAGCTTCAGATCCAAAGCTCCAAGCGGCTCATCCAGAAGCAGCACTTCCGGCTCATTTACAATGGCACGGGCAATGGCGATACGCTGCTGCTGTCCGCCGGAGAGAGACATCGGATGTCGGTCCTCAAATCCTTCCAAATCCACCAGTTTCAGTGCATATTTGATCTTATCCTGAATATAAGATTTACTTTTTTTCTTTAATTTCAATCCAAATGCAATATTTTCTCCAACGCTCATATGAGAAAATAAAGAATATTTCTGAAATACTGTATTAATGTGGCGCTTGTCCGGAGACAGATTTGTAATATCCTTTCCGTCAAAAATCACCTTTCCCCCATCTGGTGTAGCAAATCCACCGATAATACGCAATGTCGTTGTCTTGCCGCAGCCGGAAGGTCCCAGCAATGTCACAAATTCATTTCTCCCAATATCAATACTCAGATCATCCAGAATCTTTTTCCCGTCAAAAGATTTCGTCAGATGCTGTAAATTTAAAATTGACTGTTCCATCCCATCTCTCCTCATGTTTTTTATTTTTAAAGCGAATATTTCCAATCCGCCATTTACTCATAACCCAATAACTGCTGCGTAATTTTAGAATTAAATTACACACCTGTTAAATAATTAAGAATGTTTCCTTTTTATTACTTCACGCAACAGAATCAGGATACCCACTTTTTAGAAGGTTGGCGGTGTGCTTACCCACACAAACTTTGCCGGACGGCTGCCGGTATTTTCAATGTAATGATTTCTGTTCGCACAGAAATAAAAGCTTTCCCCGGATTTCACGGTATATACTTTATCGCCAAGGTGCAGCCGGATTCGTCCGGAGATTACATAGCCGAACTCCTCGCCCTCATGAGGCTTATCCTCCTGCAGTTTTTCCTTTGGCTGAACCACTACAAGCAGCGGTTCCATCTGATACTGCTGTGCATTCGGCACGATCCACTGGATACTATTTCCTGCTTCGTCAATTTTTTCAAAAAATGCACCTTCCGAATACACTACATGTTCTTCTTCCGTCTCCTTAAAAAATTCAGACGGTGTCGTTCCCAGACATTCGATCAAGTCCAGCAACGTTACTACTGACGGTGCCACCTGACCACGCTCCAACTGGGAAATATATCCTTTCGTCAGTTCTGACCGGTCTGCCAGTTCCTGCTGTGTCAGACCATTCTGATTTCTCAGATCTTTGATTTTTTCTCCGATTCTGCAATTCACATAATTCGGTTCCATGTTTCTCGCTTCCATTTCTATTATCAAACATAAAGTTGACTATTACTAAACTTTTCACACGATTTCGATTATACTATTATTAAACAGAAAGTCAACTATTATTGTTATTTTTTACATATTTCTTACTGTATTTTTTCCCGGACATTTCACCGCCTTTTCTATAAAGATTTCATTAGAATTATAAATTTCCTCTTTTTTTTGCACAAAAGCAGACGGCTTCTTTTTATGCACATAAGAAACCGCCTGCTTTCATATATATTTAGTAATCTCATATCTGAAGGAGAACCTATGAAAAAGAAAAAACGCTTCTCCCTTCTGCTGCCGGTGATAGTCTGCAGCATCCTTGCCATAACTATTTATTTCCAGATGACAACCGGAGTAATTTCTGTTAACAATACCGTAAACGGTAAAGAACTTCCGATTTATTGTGTGGATACCAAAGAACCGAAAATTGCGATTTCATTCGATGCCGCCTGGGGCAATGAGGATACCTCGCGGATTCTTGAGATTCTTGCAAAACATAATGTTCATGCAACGTTTTTTATGACGGGTGGATGGGTCGATTCTTACCCCGATGATGTGAAGGCAATTTACGAAGGTGGACACGATCTTGGAAATCACAGTCAGAATCATAAAAATATGAGTCAATTGTCCGATACGGAAATCTTGAATGAAATCATGTCTGTGCATGAAAAAGTGAAAGCGCTGACCGGATATGATATGTTTCTTTTCCGACCGCCTTACGGGGATTATGATAATGAAGTTATCACAGGTGTACTATCCTGTGGATATTATCCAATCCAATGGTCCATCGATAGTCTCGATTGGAAAGATTATGGCGTGGATGACATTATTACCCGGGTTTGCGACAATAAACAGCTGACCGGCGGGGCTATTATTTTGTGTCATAATGGTGCAAAATACACGGCAGATGCGCTGGATACTCTACTGACGCAGTTAGAAGAAAAGGGCTTTCAGTTTGTGCCGATTTCAGAATTGATTTATCGGGAAAATTATCATTTAGACGTGACCGGGAAGCAGATTTTGGATTAAATTTAGATATTGAATGAATACGAAATCGGAGAAACTTTCCTCAATCGCTAACCGTTCACTACCTTCATTTCACTGCGGTTTCATCGCGCTCACTCCCACCTCTGATAAAAGCTGGTCGGTTCCCGTTCGCGCAAAACCTTGCGAAAATCAGTCGTTCACTGAAACGCTTATTGCGGAAAGTTTCTCCGATTTCTTCATTTATAATATAACGCTTACTCACTTCATAGCCCTATGCACTATACAGTCATCCCAAATACTGTAAAGCGGACATTCGCAATCCGCTTTCGTTACTTGCTCATGAACGCAGTCGCATCTCCTTTACCCACCGCTTAGTGCTCTACGCACTTGAAGCGGGGGAATGCTTATTCTGCGTTCAAAAATACTTTTATTCCATTTTCGGCATAAATAGCTCCCAAATTTATTTTTCCTGATGAGCAGTTATTAGACAACAAGTTCAAGTCGAACGCACGTGAGACTTGGTGCGTGATTCTGGTCAGCGAACGCTGACATATTCTTATCAGAATCACTGCACTCTACACTTCGTTTCGGTCGGCGCAAAACCATTGTCTCCCAGACAATGTGCGCCCTCGCGGAGCGTTTATCTCAGTCGGAGATTGTACTCCCACTGAGAAAGACTTGTTATTACTCACCACTTGCAGAAGTGGGAGTCTTCTAGACTGAGATAAAATCAATTTGGGTGCTTTCACTAAATATTCTTTTCATCAGTAATATTCCACGTACTGTCCTCGTCCAGTCCCAGTTCCGTGAGCCATTCATCTTCGACTTCCAGTCGACGTGTCTCACCGTTTTCATTTTCTAATATAACCAGACATTTTAATTTTTCTCCCGGCAGTCGTTCTTCACACCCAAAGTCTGCCTCGGCAATCTGTTTGATTTTCCACATATAAATGCACTCCTTAATACCGCTTTTCAAGTCGAACGCACGTGAGACTTGGTGCGTGATTCTGGTCAGCGAACGCTGACATATTCTTATCAGAATCACTGCACTCTACACTTCGTTTCGGTCGGCGCAAAACCATTGTCTCCCAGACAATGTGCGCCCTCGCGGAGCGTTTATCTCAGTCGGAGATTGTACTCCCACTGAGAAAGGCTTGTTATTACTCACCACTTGCAGAAGTGGGAGTCTTCTCGACTGAGATAAAATCATATATCTATAGTGATCCTCTAAAATAACGCATCTTAATCCAGTCCATCAGAGGGTGAAATCCTGCGTCAGATATCTTTGCCGCCAAGCAGGATCTTTCCGCCATCCAGTGGGTAAAACTTCGCTGCCAGTTTGGCAACTGTACTCTTTCCACCTCCGGACGGTCCTACCAGTGCAGTAACCTGTCCCTGTTTTGCAGTAAAGGATACGTCACGCAATACTGGTTTGTCTTTTTCATAAGAGAATTTTACATCAAGGGCTTTCTCTGATGCTCTCGGATAGCTGAATGATACGTTTTTGAATACGATTCCTGTTTCTGTCGGTTTCTGCTTCTGTGCAGCTTCCGGAAGTGTTTTCTCCTGAATGACTGCTTCTACACGGCTGACTGCACTCTTTGCTGCCATAAGCTGTTCGCTGGCAAACATGATTCTGTTCATCATTGTTGTGCAGACTGGTGTAAATAAAGCATAGAACAGGAAGTCAAGAACTGTTTCTTCATAAGAAATCTGTCCGCTGAGTCTGGAAAGAATGATCGTTGCAGCCGGGATCAGCAGGACGAAAGTGCTGTTTAATGCTACGGTAAATCCAGTCATCGGGATTCGGCATTTCAGCGCATATCCGGAAGCAAATTTCTCGTACTCTGTGATCGCATGGAAATATGGAAAATGATTTCTTCTTCATCGCAGGACCAATGGATAAATCCCCTGCCGACAAATAGCAGCAACTGTTTTCTCCAAAACTGCATTCATATCTTCCAATATAGCAGTGGTTAATCTCGATAATGTTCTTCGCAGTCACCTGATCCTGATTGCAGTATGCTAGGTGTATGTCATTATAGTACAGTTCAATGCCATTAAATACCTGATATACCGTGATCTGTCCGTTTCCGGTCCCATTGGATAGCTGGTATACTCTGCAATCTGCCTTTAAAGCATCGTCACCTTCTAATGCTTCACCGTACAGTTTTTTGCCATCCAGTTTCTCAGGTAGATTTCCCTGATTTAACAATATATCTATTGCATTAGAAAGCACTTGCTTTTTTAGTCCTGACATATGGCTTCTCCTTCTCGGTTTGTTATATCTAACTTGTTTCAAGTATATTGAACACAGCACATTTCGTCAAGAAATTACTTCAGATGCCAAAAGGGACACATCGGCGATATGTCTCATCTGCCAATGTGCCCTCTTTATTTAATCAAATCAAGCAATTAGTGAAGCGGTTGATTTTATCCGCTTGACTAATTAAAAGTCAACCTCTGTACCATAATATGTGCATGTAAGAAGTTTCTCCATATTTGCAGGATCGATTGCTCTCGGGTTGGAGCCTGTACATGCATCACCAACTGCAAGCTCTGCGATTTTGGCAACTTTTTCTTTAAATTCTTCTTCCTGGATTCCGAAGTCTTTTAATGTCTTTGGAATGTTCAATCTTACATTAAACTCGTCAATCTTCTCGCAGAGGCTGTTGATCAGTGCCTGCTGACATGTTCCTTCCAGTCCCATTTTTCTTGCAATCTCAGCATAACGTTCTGCTGCTACAGGATCTTTTGCATTGTACTTGATTACATATGGAAGATAAATTGCGTTTGCGCATCCGTGCGGAATATGTCCTGTAGAGAATGCTGCACCTGTCTTATGAGCCATGGAATGTACAATACCAAGCAGTGCATTGGAGAATGCCATTCCTGCCAGACACTGTGCATAATGCATCTGCTCACGTGCTTCCATATTCTTATTATAAGATGCCGGCAGATATGCCAGAACCATCTCGATTGCCTGCAGTGCAAGCGGGTCTGTATACGGACAGTGAAGCGTAGAAACATATGCTTCAATTGCATGTGTTAATGCATCCATACCTGTATATGCTACCTGTTTTACAGGAAGTCCCTCAACCAGTTCCGGATCAACAATTGCTACATCCGGTGTGATGTTGAAATCTGCCAGAGGATATTTAATCCCTGTATGATAGTCTGTGATTACGGAAAAAGCAGTAACTTCTGTAGCAGTTCCTGATGTAGATGGAATTGCTGCAAATTTTGCTTTCTGCCTTAATTCAGGGAAACCAAATGGTGTGATAAGATTTTCAAATTTTGTATCCGGATATTCATAGAATGTCCACATTGCCTTCGCTGCATCGATTGGGGATCCGCCGCCCATCGCTACGATCCAGTCCGGCTGGAATTCCTGCATTATCTTTGCACCTTTCATAACAGTTTCTACTGACGGATCCGGTTCAACACCTTCGATCAGCTGAACTTCCATTCCGCCTTCTTTTAAATAATTAACTGCTTTGTCCAGGAATCCCTGACGTTTCATTGAGCCGCCGCCTACAACAAGAACTGCTTTCTTTCCTTTTAAGTTCTTTAATTCTTCGAGACATCCTTTTCCATGATAAATGTCTCTTGGTAATGTAAATCTTGCCATTGCTGTTATCTCCTTAAAAAATTATGTCTGTTTACATGTTACTGCAGAAGGCACTCACTTCTTCTGTTCGCTTGCATTATATCATTGTTAATTTTATAACGCAATAGTTTTTTGAATCATTTTCATTTTTGATATTTTTATCGTTTTTCCTATATTATCATCATATATTTACTGTTTTTTTATTATATGTCTATTACCTCTCTAGGGCGGATTAGGGTAGGGTCAAGCGATGGCGCGGTAACTTCCGTTTCCATCACCTGCCACTTCAAACCGTGCATGAGGTTCTCCCTCACACGGCTTTCCGATAATCTTCTTCCCACAGCATTCAAAAGGCTGCCACATATCTTTTCTTATTTAGATAATAGAAGTACTCTATTCTACTATAGCAGTCCTCTTAAATAATGTAATCTCTTTACAGGGGTGATAAAATATAGTGTAGGAGATGATAGTATGCTACACAATGAAACTAGAAAACTGGTATTGGAAGCCTGGGATAAAACTCACAATGTCAAGGAGATTGCAAAGTATTTTTCAGTAAATGAAAGTACCATATGCCGCCTTGTAGAAGAACGCACACGCACTGGAAGTTATGAAACCAGAACGTATCTGAGAGGACGGAAACCAATTCTTACAGAAAAGCAACACCAGGATATTCTGGAACTTGTACAAAAACAACCGGATATCACAATGAATGAGATTATCGAAATCCTTCATTTACCAGTAGGCAACGAAGCCGTCAGGCGTTTTTTGATAAAACAAGGTTATACTTATAAGAAAAAGTCTTTGCATGCAAAAGAACAGGAGCGTCCCCGATGTGCAAATAAAACGCAAAACATGGATAGAAAATATAGTTGGTGTAAAACCAGAACATCAAATCTATCTAGATGAAAGCGGTATTAATACAAATCTCATAAGACACTATGCACATGCAGTACATGGGAAACGTGCCATTGACGCTCCCCCAATAAATACACCTGCCGGAACAACCGTTTTGTCATCTATTCGTCTGAATGGCAGTCTGGTATATACTACATATCAAGGTGGAACAACTGCACAGAGATTTCGTGAATATATGAAAGAACAATTGATACCGAGTCTTGAAAAAGACGATGTTGTAATCATGGATAATATGCGTTCTCATCATGCCAAAATAGTGACAGAACTTTTGGATAAAGCCGGTATTTCCTATATGTATTTACCGCCATACAGTCCGGATTTAAACCCAATTGAAAAAATGTGGTCAAAAATGAAATCCATTCTCAGAAAGAGAAAAATCCGTATTGCATCTGAACTACCTGAAGCTGTAAAAGCGGCCTTAGAAGCTGTAAGCACAAAGGATTGCAGAGGGTGGTTTCGTGCATGTGGTATTTGCACTAATTAAGAGGACTGCTATAATATAATGATGCCAGGGTCAAAATCCTGAAACCACGATGTGCTTGCACAGAAGTGGTTTTATGGCTTAATGACCCGCCCCGATATGAGCATAAAAGTGGAGCGTCAACTTCACGATATGCGAATATTGGGTAGAATTGTAGGAATACGAAGTACAGAACAATTCGTATGACATCTTTTGACCCAGCCTCATATAATTAAGGTATCATAATTGCCAGAGGTTGAAATATTATCATCCCAATTTAAACTTAGCCTTAGTTATTATTCAGATTTATATGACATGATTGTTCCAAAAGATCATATTCCAGAAAAATCATGGAATTGATTTTAACATCATAATCTCGTGCCACATTTTGGACAAAACACAAAATCTTCGGTGGTCTCATACCCACAATTCGGGCAACGTTTATAACCACCATAACGATACCCTGCTCTGCCATTTCCAACTTTTTGTAAATGTTCCGGCAAGATCCGCACATCTTCACCGCGCTCAATTCTTCGGCCAATCTCCCTATCCAGTTCATACAATGTGTTACAACAACTGGTCTGGACATAATAGTGTCTGTTCCATTTGAAACACGGGATAAAAAACAGCGACAATACGGTGTATGTCATAAACACTTGAAAACGTCCGTATCGTCCACACACGCCACAGATTTCTGTCTGGTTATAATCCAGATTTTTTCTTTCCTCTGTAATCCCCATCATAAAAAACATTTCTGTCAGTTCTCCTATTATCTCTATTAATTTTATCCGATATTTTTCTTATCTCGGACTTTTGCCTTTGCAAAGCGGACATTCGCAATCCGCTTTCGCTGCTTGCTCATGAACGCAGTCGCTTTACGACCTGTCAGTGGGAGCTTTTAACTCCCACTGACATAAGCATCCCCCTTACACACCGCTTAGTGCTCCACGCACTTGAAGCGGAGGAATGCTTATTCTGCGTTCATATTTTAACGAAATAATTCACGACTTAGATCCAGTCATAGTCTCCACCAGTTACTGCCAGTGAAAGTAACGCATCCATACGCTCTACATTTTCTGCACCTTCTACTACTTCCAGCAGTTTTGCTGTCTCTTTTGCCACCGGCATTTCTTCATCCGGTCCGATCTCCATATCCGGTTCTTCTCCACAATACGGGCACACAAGCTTGGGGCCGATTTTCAGCGATAAAAATCTGTTTGCACATTCTTCACATTCATAAAATCCGCACATTTCTGTGCCATCCGGTACATAATACATTCCATTCAACCTCTATTCTTAATATCTTATGATTACAGTGTCAAAAGGTCTGAGTCC
This sequence comes from uncultured Eubacterium sp., assembly GCA_934358495.1. Classification (GTDB taxonomy): domain Bacteria; phylum Bacillota; class Clostridia; order Lachnospirales; family Lachnospiraceae; genus Eubacterium_I. Next base: position 20,376 of record CAKRKO010000047.1, read on the forward strand.
ACCTGTGCTTGCACAAGGGTGGAT
>CAKRKO010000048.1 GCA_934358495.1 uncultured Eubacterium sp.
ATGGGATTTGATACATTTACCAGCAAAGAGCTGATGAATATCACAGAATATAATGAAATTGCTTCCTGGCCGACAGATAACATTCTGATCGATGAGACAACCAAGACACTGGATTCTACTCCGGATCAGTCTGATTTCCTCTACACGATCACCGTACAGAGTCACGGAAGTTACCCGGATTACAAAGTATTTGACAATCCGGAAATTCAGGTAACCGGCGGTGCTACGGAAGCTGAGCATTATCAGTGGGAGTACTACATCAACGAACTTCACGAAGTTGACAAATTTATCGGAAACCTGATCGATACCTTATCCAAACGTAATGAGAAAACAATCGTTGTCATGTATGGCGATCACCTTCCAACCCTTGGTCTGGAAGAATCCGATATGAAGACAGGAAACCTGTATGACACTACATACGTTACATGGAATAACTTTGGTCTGGAGAAACAGGATAAAGATGTGGCTGCTTATCAGCTGATGTCTTACATCACAGATCAGCTTGGTATTCATGAAGGAACCATGTTCCGTTATCACCAGTCTGAAATGGATGCCGGCGTATCTGCTGACGATGCTTCTTACATCACAAACTGGGAGTTACTGCAGTACGATCTGCTTTATGGAAACCGTTACTCCTATCATGGTGTAGACAAATATCCGGCTTCCAACCTTGTAATGGGTGTTCAGGATGTCGTAATTGACCACACGGCCATCAATGCGGATGAGACAAAACTGACCATCTTCGGCGAGAATTTCACTCCTTGGAGTAAGGTTTATGTCGATGGTGAAAAAGTTTCCACAGAATATATTTCCGGAAACTGCCTTGAGATTTCCATGGCAGACTTAAAAGATGGTTCACAGCTTGTTGTAAATCAGGTTGGATCCAGCAATACGATCTTCCGCAGTTCCAACGCAGTTACCTTCCATGCACCGGCTGATTTTGATGAGCATGAGGCGGATAACATAGAAGTTCCGGATACATCCGGGGATGACCTTGGTGTCCCGGTAGTCATTCCGCCAGAGGAACAGACCACGGATGATGCGGCTGCGACAACTACCGCACAGTAATAACTTGTTTAGTGGCTTAAAATTTAGGATATAGAAAAGGGGCTTAGTTTATTTTGTCTCCGCGGCTAACAATCGCTCGCTGAGAAAAAATAAACTAAGCCCCTTTTAATTTACACACACGATAAAACCGAAGCAAAACGAGGGTAGTGAACGACTAGTGTCCGGGAAAAGAGGCTGCGTTTTCTTTTTTTAATATTAAAAAATATCGGCCACATAGACCAGCATCCGTCCCCCGCACACCATGCCCCGGTCTGCTGCCACTTCGTTGCTCATATCGAGCGTAAAGACTTTTTCTTCTCCGGTGCCGATCATGCGGAAAGCTTCCCGCAGAACTTCATTTTCGGTACAGCCTCCGCCAACGGTTCCTGCTGTCTGCAGATTGCTGTTTACCATCATCATGGCACCTGATTTCACCGGTGTCGATCCGCTGGTATCGTATACCAGCAGCATGGCTTTTCCTACGGAGGAGTCTCCCATCATTTCAACCACTTTAGGATCTGTGTCCGTGCAGGTCAGCAACTGACTGTGGGAACGCCGGGGAGTCACTTTCCGGCGCTCCTCGATAAGTTCTGCCACAATGGAAATTGCAATCTCAGAAACGGTGAGTGCACCAATATTTAATCCAATTGGCATATGGATCTGCGCTACTGTTTCTGGAGCATTTCCTTCCTCCTGCAACAGATCGATAATGCCCGTCACCCGGCGTTTGGATCCCATCATACCTAAGTAGCGCGGGAAAATGCCCGCAAGCACTTTTCTCAGACAAGTCAGATCAAACCGATGACCTCTTGTGACAATAGTGACATAATCATTTTCCCCAATCTGAATCTGGTCAATCGCTTTTTCAAATTCTTCGCAATAAATTTCTTCCGCATCCGGAAAACAGCTGCGATTTGCAAAAGAAGGTCTGTCATCTACCACAATGACGTGAAAGCCCACTGCAGACGCAAATTTGCTGATAGCCTGTCCGACATGGCCTCCACCGAGAATGATCAGTCGTTCCGGTCTGTAAAATCGCCGCTCATAGACGCCACCTTCTATTTTTAATTCGAGAGTTCCCTCTCCGATCTGTTTTATATCTTCTAACAGTTTTTTTATTTCCTGCATTTTTTTGCTCCCATATCAATGTCTCATGTAGTTTTCTGCTTCCTGTAATTGTTCTTTTGTATCAGTATCCATAATGCAGCCACGATCTTCCACCGAAAGTTCCATCATATCGTCGCCAAGCTGCTTCCAAAACCCCCGCAGACCACCACCGCCTGCATTCCCTTCATAAGTGAGAATATCTGCCAGCAAATCCATACGGATCAATACCGGGTGTCCACGTCGTCCGTCCACCGTTGGAATGACTGCTTTTTTCCCATTCACAAGCATCGCTTCCAATAGTTTTTGATAAGTCTCCGACATTATACAGGGCAAATCTGCCAGCTGGATAAAAACCAATTCATAATCCGCCAGTTTCGGTAATCCTGTCTGGATAGATGTCAGAATACTTCCATTTTCGTAATTTGGATTCCAGATCGTGTGAATGTGGTCGGATGAATAATTGTCCTGCAGATAAGCTTCGACCCGTTCATGTTCGAAACCTGTTACTATCTGTATATTAGCTATCCCGGCTTCCTGCATCGTTTTTATTGTCTGGTCAATCAATTTTTTATCCAGAAAATCTGTCAGGGGTTTGGACTGTCCCATGCGGGTGGACAATCCTGCTGCCAGGATCAATCCGCCCACACTGTTTTCATCATTTTTTTCTGTGCTATACATCAATCTTTTCATGCCTTTGTATCTTTTATCATGAACCGAATCGCATCCACTGCCGTCTTGATCGCTGCCTGAGTGTCATGTGCTACCGGATTATCCAGATGCAGTTTTTCCCGCTCCTGATTAGCTACCACAAGGAAAATGGAACCGATCCTTACATGCAGATAACTTGCCACCACGAACAATGCCGCCGATTCCATCTCAGAAGCCAGACAGCCAAGCCGTTTCCATGCCTCCCATTTCTGTGTCAGTTCATAACTTACCGGCATTTTTTCCGGCTCATGCTGACCGTAAAAGGAATCCTTGCACTGAACGACACCGATATGACACGGATATCCGTTTGCTTTCGCTGCTTTTTCCAGTTTCTGCACGATATGATAATCAGCTACCGCCGGAAATTCAATCGGTGCATACTCCCGGCTCGTTCCTTCCATACGGATTGCACCCGTAGCGATCACCAGGTCTCCGCTTTTGACATCTGGCTGGATGCCACCACAGGTTCCGACACGGATAAATACTTCCGCACCGCAGCGCACCAGTTCTTCCATTGCAATGGCTGCAGAAGGCCCTCCAATGCCCGTAGACGTCACGCTGACCTTCTCCCCGTCCAAGTAACCGGTATAGGTCGTAAACTCCCTGTGATCGGCCACCAGACGTGCGTCATCAAAAAGTGCCGCGATCTTTGCGCACCGTTTCGGATCCCCTGGCAAAATGACATATTTTCCAACGTCTCCCTGCTTTAAACCGATATGATACTGAATTCCGTTTTCTGTATATTTCATTATGCGTCCTCCCACAAATTACCAATTCTCTCCTCTGTGTGTTCACATTATAGCAGAATTTATACGCCTGTGAAAGGAAAAATCGCCTCGATGCCAAAGCATCGAGACGATTTTTAAACAAGTATTTTTTAATCACAGTAATGAATTTTATTTCTGTGTATGGCATCCGCCACCGCAGGATGAGCAATTGCAACCGCAACCGCCCTTATGGTGTTTTTTATCATAAATGCCTTTACCGATAATCAGACCAACCAGTCCGAATACAATGATTGCTACAATTACAGTTGCCATTAGATCTCCTCCCTTAAATTTTTAATAAAAATGATATTAACTATTTTAGTACTATATTAGCACATTTTCGACTTATGCGATAGATTTTTTTACCATACCGGTTGCTTCGTCAACATATGGATTTTTGCGGACAAGCATATAGATGATAAATACTAACTCGATGATAGCAACGATCAGTCCTACCGGATGAACGTTTCCTGTGAACAGGGAACCAAACTGGTAGATCATCATAGATACGATATATGCAAGACCACACATATATCCGATTGCTGCCCAGAACCATTTCTGATTGTTCATCTCTCGTTTGATTGCACCCATAGCTGCGAAACACGGAGCACACAGAAGGTTAAATACCATAAAACTATAAGCAGTTAACTGTGTATAATGAAGTGCTACCTGACCCCATACTTCATCGCCGTTCTCTGCCACTTCGGAGAAACCACCGAAGAGGACACCAAATGTAGATACAACGTTCTCTTTTGCGATCAGACCAGTGATTGTTGCAACTGTTGACTGCCAGTCACCGAAACCAAGCGGTGCGAAGATCCAGCAGATTGCTCCACCGATCGCTGCCAGTAAACTGGAGTTATTGTCTTCTACCATGCCAAATGCACCATCGACAAAACCAAATCCCTGTAAGAACCAGAGGATTACGGAAGAAGCTACGATAACAGTACCTGCACGTTTGATGAAGGACCATCCACGCTCCCATGTTGCACGTAAAACGGAACCTGCAGTTGGAATATGGTAAGCCGGAAGCTCCATAACGAATGGTGCTACTTCACCGGCAAATGGTTTTGTCTTTTTGAGCATGATACCGGAGATAACGATTGCTGCTACACCGATGAAGTAAGCGGAAACTGCAACCAGTCCGGAGCCACCGAATAATGCGCCTGCGAAGAGACCGATGATCGGCATTTTTGCTCCACAAGGAATAAAGCAGGTGGTCATAATTGTCATATGACGATCTCTCTCATTCTCAATGGTACGGCTTGCCATAACACCTGGAACACCACAACCGGAACCGATCAGCATCGGGATAAAGCTTTTTCCGGAAAGACCAAATCTGCGGAAGATACGGTCAAGGATAAATGCAACACGGGCCATGTATCCAACCTGCTCCAGAATGGAAAGCATGAAGAACAATACTAACATCTGCGGTACGAAACCAAGTACGGCACCGACACCACCGACAATACCATCATTGATCAGACCAACTAACCAGTCAGCACATCCGATGCTCTCAAGTGCCGGTCCTAAGTTTCCACAGATCCACTCACCAAAGAGTGTATCATTTGTAAAGTCAGTAACGATTCCACCGATGGTTGTTACAGAAATCCAGTAAATCAGGAACATGATACCTGCAAAGATTGGTAACGCAAGAATACGGTTTGTTACGATACGGTCAATCTTATCAGAGATTGTCAGATTGTGTACTTCTGCTTTTTTGCTTACAGACTGATCACACACTTTGCTGATGTAAGCATATCTCTGGTTTGTGATAATACTCTCTGCATCATCATCCATCTCATTCTCGCAGTCAACAATGTGCTGCTCGATATGTGCTTTTACATCTGCCGGAATATTTAAGTCTTTGACTGCTTCTTCATCACGCTCAAAGAGTTTCATTGCAAACCAGCGAAGATATCTGTGGTCTACCGTCATCTCGATGGATTCCTCGATATGTGCGATGGCATGCTCGACACTTCCGGTAAATACATGAAGCGGAGTTGCATCCTGTTTCTTCTCTGCTGCATCTACGGCTTTCTGCGCTGCCTCAAATCCGCCCTCACCTTTCAATGCACTGATTTCAACAATCTCACATCCAAGTGTCTCAGACAGTTTCTTAACGTTGATCTTGTCACCGTTTTTGCGAACGATATCCATCATGTTGATTGCGATCACAACCGGGATACCAAGCTCAAGGAGCTGTGTTGTCAGATACAGGTTACGCTCAATATTTGTACCGTCTACAATGTTTAAAATTGCATCCGGACGTTCATTTACCAGATAACCTCTGGCAACTACTTCCTCCAGTGTATATGGGGAAAGGGAGTAAATACCAGGTAAATCCTGAATGATCACTTCTTTATGTCCCTTTAATTTTCCTTCTTTTTTCTCAACAGTTACACCCGGCCAGTTACCTACGTACTGAGAACTACCGGTCAACTGGTTAAACAAAGTTGTTTTTCCACAGTTTGGGTTACCCGCAAGTGCGATTTTGATACTCATTTATTCTCCTCTCTACTTTGACTTTTTATAGCTTTTCATAACTGTTATTAGACTTTTCTAATCCATATGTAAAAAAAATTTTTACTCTACTTCAATCATCTCCGCATCAGCTTTACGAACACTCAGCTCGTAACCGCGGACGTTCAATTCGATCGGATCACCAAGTGGTGCAACCTTACGAACTTTGATCTGTACTCCTTTTGTGATTCCCATGTCCATGATACGACGTTTGATCGGGCCTTCACCATGCAGACGTTTTACAACTACTACATCATCAACTTTTGCGTCTTTTAATGTTTTCATAAAACTCTTCCTTTCTTGTCTTCTATGCTTAAACCATAATTCTGGTTGCCATGCTTCGATCCAGTGCAATCCGGCTGTCCTTTACCTGAAGGATAATATTTCCTCCCAGTTCACTGACAACTGTCACGGATTCGTCCACTACCAGTCCCAGTTCAGCAAGATGCTGACGTATAGAATCTTTTCCGGTAATTTTCCTTATCACTACTGTTTCTCCACTTTTGGCCATCGCTAAAGGCATCATATAATATCCCTCCCGTGTCAGTAGATTTTCTTTTGTATTAGCAAAAAGTAACAACAAATACATACAGCTATATATTGTTAGAAGTCGTCATCATATAATATAGTGAACTACATTTTATTAATACATCATAACATTTGATGTGTTACACTATATTGTATTAGTTTTTCACAATTTCAACTAATTTTAGCTACATTTTGTTAGATTTTCCTAACATCAGCATACGAAGTTTACCACCGCTAACGTTTATTGTCAACCCATTTTCGGAAAAAATTATCAAAAAGGTTTGAAAAGGAAAAAAAATATTGCGATCATAGAAAGAATTTTTCTATATTCCTTCCTGATCACAATATTTTTATGTGAAGTTCTATTTTTGATTTTTACTGTAATTCTTCTGATTCCACCAGGGTGATCGTACCATTGTCCAGACACTCCACAAATTTGTAAGCCAGCTCCGGATCAAACTGCTTTCCAGCATCCAAAAGGAGCTTTTCTCGCGCCACCTCCAATGGAAATGCTTTCTTATAGCAACGTCTGGATGTCATGGCATCAAAGGAATCTGCTATACATAATATTCGCGCTGTCAGTGGAATATCCTCGCCGGCGATTCGTCTCGGATATCCTTTTCCATCATATCTTTCATGATGACCGATGACGGCCGGGATAACATAATCCAGAGATGGAAGATGACGGATAATGTCAATCGATGCTTCCACATGTCCTTTGATGATCTCATATTCCTCATCAGTCAGACGCCCCGGTTTATTCAGTACATACTCCGGAATTCCGATTTTTCCCACATCATGCAGTAAAGCAGCCTGACGGATAATCTCAATCATATCCTCATTCATACCGAGTGCTGTGGCCAGCATCGTAGCATAATAGGCCACGTTATTAGAATGGCTGAACGTATAATGATCCTTCGCATCGATAGCCGCGGTCAGTGCATAGATCGTTGTTTCATATTCGCGGTAAATATGAGCACGGTCTCTGGTAAGCCCCTGCGCGTTATTATTACGAAACATCGTATCAAACACCTGGATTCCATTTTTTCCGCTGTGCTTTACATGGTAGACAGCCAGATCCACATTCTCCATCAGTTCCTTGACATTTCTGGCTGCATACGGTGCCGCACTGATTCCTGCACTGACAGTCACCGCCTTCAGCTTCATATCCGTCCGTCGGTTATTCATTACAAAAATCTGCTTTGCAATTGATTCTACCAGATTTCTAGCTGAAAACAGATCATATTTCGGAAGCAGGACTGCAAATTCTTTTCCGCCGTAACGGGCTGTATATCCACTGTCTCCTACGCTGCTGCGAATGATCGCGGCAATCTGTTGCAGGCAGATGTCCCCTTCCTTGACACCGTACAGCTGATTATATAGTTTAAAATCATCCACATTGATAATGGCAAGTGCCAGGGATGCTTCCTTATTTTTCTCAAACTCTTCATTTAATACTTCATAAAAATACTTTCGGTTCAACAGTCCGGTCATCTCATCTGTCCGCGCCTCAATGCAGGCTTTCTCATACAACCGCGCATTCTTGATGGCAATGGATGCTACCGATGTAACGGAGGAGATCAGCTGCACCTCGTCATATACAAGTCCCTTTTTCGAAGAAGGTGCTGTGATCAGGATCACACCTGCCAGACACTCCCCGTCCTTCAGTCCTGCGCAATAGCGGATATGCTTTTTATCCAACTGATGCTTTTCACTTTCCCACATGGATTTGTATTCCACCGTATAGCGAAATTCCCGGTAGATCAGAGGCTCATCATGAACTGCCAGCCACTGGATCATCGGATTTTCCTCCTCCAGTGAAAAAGCCAGGTCGTTGAGCGGCTGATCACTGGTAAATCCCCGATATGGCTGACCGGATGCGTCCTGCATACAGATATAGATATTTCCAACATCCATCAGTTCTTTCAACACATGGATCGTTTGATTCAGAATTTCCTGCAGATCCAATGTCTTGGAAATTGCCGAACTGAATTCTTTGATTTTTTCCGCCTGATGAACTTCTTCCTTTACAAACACATTTCTCACCAATAACTTCCATAAAAACGTAAACAGCGCATAAATGACAAGAAAGGTCACTGCAAATACAAGTGCAAACACCGTCATATTTTTATCCATCTCTAAATGAAGCACTTTCTGAAGATATGGAACCACATTAAAAAACACGATTACCGAAAACAGAAATCCAACACCATAGCATAATCCGGAAGAGGCCAGCATTTGCAAGCGAAACAGGTGTCTGCGGGTAAGTGCATAAAATATCAGAAATACGTTAATGACACCGCTCAGTACATCGACTGGGAAACCGGAAAGCACCGGCAGACTGATTAGAACGTTGCCGGCAAATAGTACCACAACGCCAAACATTATCGGATCATATTGTACTTTCATATTCGGATTTGCTTTGCAGATACGCACCAGGATTACAAACAAGTGCAGCAGAAATGCTCCAACAAGAAAGAATAATACCAGAATCGTCGGTTTAATATCGTATACAAAGGTTGGTCTTCCATTTTTTTCTACAAGTTCAGGACACGCCAGAAATACGCCATTCCAAATATTTAGTACAAGACAGGTAAGCATAGCTGCCAGATAGATTTTGCCTGTCATGCCTTCCCTGGCACCGCCAAAAGCCAGAATAAAACGGTAGTATGCGTATGGAAGAAGTAAGATTCCAAATAATGAAACCTGATACCAGAATGCGTAATGCGGCCAGAGCTGCGCACGCATAAAGGCAGAACCGCCGGTCCACAAAAGCAGTCCCGTCAGCACCACCAGAAAGCTGTTTACAATTTTATTTTTCTTTGCTGCCAGAAACATCAGCAACATAAATCCATAGCACACCATGGCTATAATTGAAATATATCCGTAGGTTCCCATATTCCTCTTATCTCACCCTATTCATACTCGCCTGCACCTCAAGTAACCCTTTTAGATCATAATGTGAAGGGCTCATATGGTACAGTTTTTTCCCTGTCCGTTTCTCATAAGTCTCAAATGTTCCGCAAGTAAGAATCGTCACCTGCAAAGGATCCATTCCCAAAATCTTTTTCAGATCACGATAATCCTGATCAATATATTTAAAATAGGTACTGAGCAGATCTTTCAGAATGGTTGCACTCATGGCATTATTCAGCAGTGCATCCCGCTCCAGTTCCACATACATGTGCAGATACGGCCGGTTCTGCTCATTATATTCCTTCGCTGCCACCCAGTTTATAATTGGAAGCTTTGAAAGTCCAATGACATTTTTGATCCCATTTTCCGAAATTCGTGTAAACCCGGCAATATCGATGATCCAGGGCACACGATCTATATACTCAAACCGTGGGATCCGCGTCTCATCTTCCCGGTTTTCCAGACCGACGCAACGATACATATCGCCACAGCGATATCTTGCAAACGCTCCGCCTTTCAAAATAGTAAATACCAGCTCATATTTTTCCCCCGGCCGTACCTCATCCATGAGATATGTCGGTGGAATATACGATGGATCCTCATAATTTTTCAGCATGTCTTCCTCTGTGATAAACTCGTAAAATGCGTTATCCGGGAAGAAATACATGCCCTTACGCGTCCATGTCTCAGTTCCCATCATGGAAGGCTCCGTACCTGCAAATAATTCCATTGGCCGGATACCCCAGAGTTCTTCCAGATCATCCTTATAGCACAGATTGTCTGTGCCTGCTACCATAAAGCCTTTCAGATGGAAGAGGTCCTTTGGAAGCAGCTGCCGCTGCTCTTTCCTGCACCGGTATTTTGCTTTCAAAAGCCGGATGAGCATCTGCGGTTTACAGTTTAACAGACTGGACAACTTCACTCCACTGCCCGAACTTGTCAGAGATGACAGGCTCTGGCTGACTGCATAGGCGACACTTCCCAGACCGAAGAAAAATCCCAGATCCTTTTGCATTGCCATCTTAAATCCCAGTTTGTTACGCTCACTGAAACTCATATTCACAGCGTCTTTGATCGCCGGTAAAAACTCAATATCAATTTCTTCTCCCAGTACCAGTGGAAACAATCCTGTCGCATAAGGCAATGGTGCCAGTGCATACAGAAACTTATCCGTGGAAGCCACATCAAAAGATCCCTTTTCACGGCTTGTGGACAAGATCAGGCATGCCATGACGTTATTTCGATATGTATCCAGCATACTTCTGGTATACGGTGCTACCTTGATTGGATGCTTGCCACCCTCCCAGGTCGTCTGTATCCAGATCACCGGATTTCCCGGAAGCATATCCGGCTGCTTGCTCAACAGAATATCTGCATAATCTTCATACCCTGTCAACGGCACCATTTTCCGGAATTCCTCCAGATTTCTCGGATGCTTTCCTTTCAAAATGGACTGCCCCAGTCCGCAGTTGCTCCAAAGTTGGATCTGCTCTTCCATCAACCGCCGCTGAATCTTCATGTATCCTTCCATGGACAGATCGAGGAATCCGCAGTACTGCTGCCATATTTCACTATATTGATGTTTTTTCAATTTTTCTTTTAGGCTCATAGGTTGTCCACTCCAGATTGCTTACTGCGTTTTCTTATACTTTTCATGCACGCCCGGATACTTTTTCCATTCGGGATTAAAAATGGCGTACTTTGTTGATATTCCCTATAATTAAAAAATGTCCGTGGAAATGTCCACAGATCCTGAAAAATGATATACAGATAATTCCAGAAAATCATAAGTCCAAAATAGATTCCCGGTCTCCATCCGCCCAGCATTCCCCACATGCATAAAAAGGCACCTGCAAACCACAATACACCCGGATGACGGCACAGACCGTACACTCCTTCTGTGTATGCAGCACGCAGTTTATTTTCTTCACAATAGGTTTCTTCAAAGGGAAGGGCAAAAAACAAGGTATATATAAGCATACCAAGAAAAAACAATGCTCCGATTCCAAATCCGACCACTGCTCCCATGCTCCGATGACCTTGTCCCCATGCAGAACAGAACTCTGCTACGACAGACGCCACGACTAGAATACTCCCCAATGCAAAAAATTTCTGCAAACATACATTCTTACTCAGAATACTGTTGATATCATATACAAAATACAGGACAAATCCTGCAGTTCCTAAAATCAGCTGCCACATCTTCATTCTCCTGCTATAAAATTTCACAATTCAAGTCGAACGATTGTACTCCCACTGAGAAAGACTTGTTATTACTCACCACTTGCAGAAGTGGGAGTCTTCTCGACTGAGATATATCTGTGTATGTATCAATATTACTGCCTTTAACAGGCAATCTAAATTATAATAAAGTTCCTGCTAAATTGCAAGAAAAAAAACACCGCCGGTCAACAGGCCGGCGGTATTATTAACCATTCATTGTCTATTATTTAAAAATATTCATTTTTTAATGTTTTAATCTTCCCACGGACGAATACGGTATACAGCACCAACTTCCTCACAGATCTTACTGCACTGCGCTTCTTCTTCTTTTGTGATCGTAGTCTCTACCGTTGTCATGACAACTTTAGGTACATGTCTGGTACACTTCTTTGCAAAATCAATCATTGCATCAAAGGACTGATCTCCGAATTTGCTGCGCACAAGTTCGTGATAACGCTCTGCATTCGGTGTATTCAGGCTGATGGATACCGTATCAATCAGGCCTTCAAATTCCGGTGTGATATCACGGTTCCAGATCAGATTTCCCATTCCGTTCGTATTGATACGCACTGGTTTTGAGAATGTCTCTTTTACATAAGCTGCCACTTTCAGCAATACAGGCAGCGCCTCTGTCGGCTCACCGAATCCACAAAATACAACTTCCTCAAATTCATTCATATCAAACTTTGCAAATTCTGCGATGACTTCCTCTGCAGAAGGCTCACGATCCAGCCACAGGCTGTGGGATTCTCCTACATGATCCATTGTCTGACGCAGGCAGAATGTACAGGCACATGGACATTTGTTTGTCAGGTTTACATATAACCCATGATGTACTTTGTATAAAATTTCCATTTTTCATTCCTTCTTTCTATTTATAATCCACTCTTTTTAATATCAAAAATCTTGATTACACGGATTGTTCCGTGCTTTATCTCGCCAGACTTCCCAGATGGTCCTCAAAGCAGACACCATCTGTCAGCGGGATATCCCGCTCGATAGAACTTAAAATGCATTTTTTGATAAAGTTGGATGCTTTTTTCACAGACGCTTCAAAAGCAACCCCGTTCACGGCATCTGCTGCCAGTATCGCAGAAAAAATATCCCCGGTTCCGGATCGGGATGTACCGATTCTGTGGGTGCGCAGCATTTTGCATTCCTTTCCTTTTTCGTAACAGAGATTTGCTACAAAGCTCCCCTGCGGAATTCCCGTAATCACCACTTTCTCCGGTCCCATCCGGCTTAAATCTTCTGCCATCTGTTCAATCTCTGCTATCCGCCATTTTTCCTTATATGGCGTATCTGTCAGGATGCAGGCCTCTGTCAGATTCGGTGTCAGGATATCTGCATAATGCACCAGTTTCTTCATCTCCAGACACATTTCCATGGTATAGGTCGGATACGGCTTCCCATAATCTCCCATAACCGGATCGATCAGTACAATGGTTCCATCTTTGCCAAACTCCTGAAGGAAATCTCCTACAATCCCAATTTGTGCCTCAGATCCCAGAAATCCAGTGCAGATTCCGTTAAAATGCAGATCCAGTTTCCGCCATTCGGCGATATACGGACGCATCTTATCGGTATAATCTTCAAAAAAATAACTGTCAAATCCTGTATGATTTGAAAAAATCGATGTCGGTACCGGACAGCACTGTATCTTCATTGCTGATATGATTGGCAGTGAGACTGCGATAGAGCATCGTCCAAAGCCTGAGAAATCATTGATCACAGCAATTTTCTTCTGATTGTTATGTGAAGCTATCATAAAACTATTTATTCCCCATCTTTCTCTTACATTGTATACCAAAATCCCCAAATCTTGATTACACGGATTGCTCCTTTGTGCAAGCACAGGCGGGCACAGACCTTTTAACGCTGTAAACATACATAACAAAAAAACTGACCTTTTTCAAGAGCCAGTTTTTACTGTTATATCCATGCCAGTTTCTATTATCAAACAATTTCATCCTTTATTTTGTACAACAGTTTCATTATCATATATCTATAATCGTGAAATCAAACTGATCACACCTGAACTTGCAAGCATCACGATCATCCCTGCTACAGCATTTCCGCACATTACACAAATGATTGTAGTTAGCGGTCTCATATTCAACACGCCGGCAATGATGCTTCCGGTCCATGTCCCGGTTCCCGGAATCGGCACTGCGACATATGCAAAAATCGCCAGCGGACCATACTTGTGAATCTTGTCTCTATTCTTGGTGACTATTTTGTCAATCCATCCGATAAAGCGTTTGAAAAATCCATGCTTTTTACATTCCACATAAAACCAGTGGGTGAAAAAAGCCAGAAAACAAACCACAAAAAAGCTTCCGCATAATGCCATCAGATACGCCTGCCACGGTGCCAGCTGTAATGCCATACCAAAAGGTATCGCTCCTTTTACCTCAACGGCAGGAATCATTGCTACTAAAAATGTATAAATAAAATTTGGGAAAATCACTGTCCTACCTCCAGACAAACTTTGTTGTACATAAAACGCTCACAATCCTTCCCGCTATTCGCATATCGTGGGATGAAAATCCCACTTTTATGCTCATATCGGGGCGGGTCATTAAGCCATAAAACCACTCCTGTGCAAGCACATCGTGGTTTCAGGCTTTTGCCCCTGGCATCATCATATCATAATTTGTACCAAGTTTTTTGTCCTATGTAAATAGGATTCAGAAATTCTTAAAATTTATTCAGGAATTGGCAAGAATCTTTTTCTGGTTTTTCTTAAAACAGTTGCTTTCCTTCATTTTCTGTACAATCTTCAGGATACAGATACATTTCCCCGACTATTCTTTTTCCGTTTGATCCGGCGTTTTAAAAGTCCACGCCAACTCGGCGGATACAAAAGGATCAGCACCGGGAAGATTTCCAGACGACCTGCCAGCATGTCAAAAATGTATACACATTTACTGAAATTTGACGCATCACCAAAATTGCATGCCGGTCCGTATTTTGCAAGTCCCGGTCCGATATTGTTAAAGGTACCCAGCACGGAAGAAAAACCACTGACCAGGTCTGTTCCGTCTATACAGACCAGAAATGTAGACAATATAACCAGCAGCATATATGCTGTAAAATATACGTTAATTCCGCGGATAGCCTCTTCGTCGACCGTCTTTCCGTCCATCTTGATCTTTTTTATCCTCTTCGGAAACAGATAGGAATTCAACTCCCGCAGCACTGATTTCACTGATAACAAGAATCGGCTGACTTTCATACCACCACCGGTACTTCCGGCACAGGCGCCGATCATCATCAGAAACAGCATGACATATCTTGACAGGGAGGGCCACTGATCAAAATCCACGGTCATAAATCCGGTAGTTGTAATGATTGATCCAACCTGGAAAGATGTATTTCTGAGATTTTCCAGCACATTTCCGACCCATCCATACGTATTTGTCATAATGATCAGAATTGCAGCCACAATGACACCAAAATATGCCCAGACTTCTTCCATGTGAAAAAGCTGTTTCCATTTTCGCAGTAACAAAAAATAAAAGGCATTGAAGTTAACGCCAAATAAAATCATAAAGATTGTTACAACCCACTGAATATAAGGCGAACAACTTGCCAGACTGTCATTCCGTATGCCAAAGCCTCCGGTTCCTGCCGTAGAAAATGCTGTGGCCAGCGATTCAATTACCGACATTTTCCCACACAACAGTAATAGAAAAAGTATCACTGTCATTCCGAGATAGATCACATATAAAATTCTTGCTGTATGCATCATTCTTGGTACCAGTTTTCCGACCGCCGGTCCCGGACTTTCTGCACGCAGCAGATTCATATTGGAACCACCCGTCATCTGAATCACTGCAAGTAAAAATACAAGTACACCCATTCCACCGATCCAGTGCGTAAAACTACGCCAGAAGAGCATACAATAAGATAATGCTTCCACATCCCCGAGGATTGTAGATCCCGTTGTTGTGAAGCCTGAAACAGTCTCAAACAATGCGTCTGTAAAAGACGGAATCTCCCCACTCAGAAAAAAAGGCAAGCAGCCGATCACACTCATGATAAACCAGCTCATTGCCGTGGCGATACAACCCTCTCTCATATAAAATACATTACTTTCCGGTTTTTTATACGTAGCAAATATTCCAAATACCAGTGCGCCTACTGCCACAATAGCAAACCAAATGCCATTGTGTTCCCGATAGATCAGTGCCACCAGAACCGGAATCAGCATAAAAAGCCCTTCCAATTTTATAATCCAGCCCAGTATATAGGCTATCATCGACTTATTCATCTAATGTGCCCCTCCACCTACCGTAAAATATCTTCTATATCGTGAAATCCAGTATTTGTTGTTACAATAATTACCGTGTCTCCTCCCTGGATCTTGTCATTTCCACCCGGGATAATAATTTTTCCATCACGGTTGATACATGCTACAAGCAGATTTTTTTTCAGTTTCAACTGTGCCAGCGGTACATCTACGATTGGAGACTGATCCCCCACAACAAATTCAATGGCTTCCATGCGTTCATCAAACAGATGGATCATGGTTTCGATGTTATTATTCATTGTCGCTGTCTTGGAACGTACAAAAGCAATGATTGCCTCAGATGTAATATATTTTGGGTATACCACACTGCCCAGATCCAGCTGATCGATCACACCGGTATAGGTAATACGATTGATTTTGGTAACAACTTTTGCGTTGGATACTTCCTTTGCATACAAAGTCAGCATGATATTTTCCTCATCGATTCCAGTCAGCGGGACAAGAGACTCTGTCGTTGTAATTCCAATTTCATTGAGCAGTTCCTCACTGGTACCGTCACCATTTACTACAACTGCCTGCGGGAGCAGCACACTGAGTTCTTCGCAGCGTTCTTTATTATTTTCCACGATCTGCACAGAAATTCCAAGTTCTATCAGACGTTTTGCCAGATAATATGCTGCACGGCCGCCACCTACGATGATACAGCTTTTTGCCTGATGTGTCTGAAATCCGTTTTTCTTTAAAAACTTACGTCCATCCCGCACCGGTGCAATGAAACTGATGACATCTCCGGCTGCCAGTTCAAAATTTCCTCCCGGGATATATACTTCTCCGCTTCGCTCAACCGCACAGATCAGCACTGCTCCGGAAAGTTCTTTTACCAGATCTGCAATTTTCTTTCCAGTCAGAATGTTTCCCTGCGGCAATTTGATACGGACCATTTCCGCATGACCTCTGGCAAAAGGAGCCACCTCCAATGCAGTCGGCATATATAAAATACGGGAAATCGCATTTGCAGCTTCCTGCTCAGGATTGATCATCATTGCAAGTCCGAGTTTTTCTTTCAGATATGCTTTTTCCTCACTGTAATCCGGTGTACGCACTCTGGCAATTACTTCACAATGTCCGGAACGTTTTGCAACCAGACAACAAAGCAGATTCAGTTCATCTGAATCTGTCACTGAGATCAGGATATCTGTATTTTCAATTCCCGCTTCCTTTAATACGGTAAAGCTTGCTCCATTGCCTACTACCCCATATACATCGTACATATTGGTTACGCTCTGGAGACGGGCCGCATTTTTATCAACAACAGAAATGTCATGTCCTTCCTTACTGAGACGTTCCACCAGCGTCATACCAACTTTTCCACACCCAACAATCATAATGTTCAATCCTCCACTGTGAGGATTCTTTTTTCCCTTTTGAAACATAATACTCCCTCTTCATCTTATCGTGAATTACGAATTATTTTTTCCCATGCTCAAACAGTTATACTATATCTATAGCGAAAAAGCAAGGAAAACGCCACATTTACAAAAAAAAGAACAGCCGGTCGATCAGCTGTTCTCTCAAGAGAAGGTATTTTTTACTATGGGGGTAGCAAAAAACTATATAATGTATTGGGGGTTTTTACAGTTATTATAATAGCAAACCCTCGCGTGTAAGTGTGCACAAACTTGTTTTTTTATTTCGCTTTTTTTTGTTCAATCCGCACATTACCATTTTGTAACTAATTCTTCGCAAGTATGAAAACTGTTGCAATAATGAATCCAAATCCAATAATATCCATCGGCATGAATACCGTATCCAGGAAAACAGCGGAACAGATTGTCGCCATCAGCGGTTCCACACATCCCAACATATTTCCACGGGCCGGACCCACCAGACTGGTTCCCTTCAGAAACAGAGTAAATGCCAGTACCGTACCAACCAGCACGATCAGCACTGTGATCGCCACTGTCGCCAGATCAAACTTCACAGATATTTTCCATACCCGCATGATAAAGAAAAATGCGATTCCTCCGGTCAGCATGCCGATTCCGGTTGGTATAATACTTCCCCAGTCCGCCAGCAGCTGCTGAGGAATCAATATATAGAGTGTGGCCGCTACCGCCGCCAGGAATCCCCAGAGCAGTCCTTCCTTTGATATATAGAGCGAAGTAAAACTTCCGTGGGTTGCCACCAAAAACGTACCCACCAGACAGGAAATGATTGCAATGTTTTCCCGCAAAACCGGCAGTTTTCTTTTTCGCAGGCAGACAATCAGCAATACAAAAATTGCCGACAAATATTGCAGCACCGTAGCCGTTCCCGCATTTGTTTTTGAAATAGCCGTCAGATATGCATACTGTGTAAACATCAAACCTCCGATACCAAATACGATGCAATGTAATACCGCATTTGGTGTCTTCAAAAGCAGTTTCACATTCGGCCGATATCGTAAAAACATGAACAGACACATAACCAGACCTGCCCCAAGCAGTCTGATATCTGTCAAAAGTCTGGTGTCCATTCCTTTGAACGTACATAGATACTCTCCACATGTTCCGGAAATTCCCCAACATGCACCACCAATAATTGTATAAATTACACCTTTTTTATACTGATTCATAATATTGCTTTCTCCTGAAGTAATTTATTTTTCCTGTTCAGTTCCCAAATGAACCACAATATAGTCATGATGCACTGCATTCAAATATGTAGTAAAGACATCCCTTGTCCTCAATTTCAGACTGGAAGTATTGATACACGGATGGCATCCCAGGTACTCTCCCTCCAATACATCCGCATCCACCAGAAGTTGTACCTGGTTTTCTGTATCATTCATCAGACCCATAATGCTGACCGAACCCGGTGTGATATCTAGGAATTTTTCCATATATTCTTCCGGTGCAAAAGACAGGCGTGCACTCTGAATCTGCGCAGATAATTCCTTTGTTTTAAACGTCTTCTCCCCCGGTATCATCAGAAGATAAAATTTTGTTTTCTGGCGATTACATAAAAACAGATTTTTGCAGATAACAGCATCTAGCATTCGGTCTACATCCTCGCAGTCCTCCATGGTCTGTGCAGCCTCATGGTCTATTCGCCAATATTCCATGCCAAGTTCATCCAGCAAATCATATACCCGGACTTCTTTTTTCAGGCGTCTTTCAGTGTCTAAGGGTCTTCCTTTCACTAATTTCATTTAAAACTCCTTCTTTCCTGTCTATTATGTCTAAGTTTATTTTTTCTTTATACTTTTAATATGATTCTTTTAGAATTAATTCTTCTTCTTTTAGAATTTTGACACATTTTGCTCACATTTATTGGGTATCATAATACTTGTCAAAAGGAAATCTACTTTATTTTTGATAAACATTTTCATAACTCAATCTCCCTATGTGAAGAACAGCAGTCGCGTGGCTGCTGTTTTTCTTTGTCTACTTCTTTACCATGGTGAAATATCTTTTTACATACCAAAAAGGATGCTCCTGTTCAGGAACACCCCTTTTAATATATTTATCTTATATACCTTCAAAACTTCATACAGGTGAGATTTCTTCAATCAACTTCATTTACTTCGAAAAATGGTCATTCGGAAT
>CAKRKO010000049.1 GCA_934358495.1 uncultured Eubacterium sp.
ACCGGTTTACCACCTTCCATAACTGCTACGCAGCTGTTTGTTGTTCCTAAGTCAATACCAATAATCTTGCTCATAATTGTGTCCTCCTATATATTGTTTCCTGAATTATCTTGTTTTTATATTTAACGAATAATCGTTAATAGCAATGTTAATTAGCTACTTTTACCATGCTGTGACGAACCACGGAATCACGGTATGTGTAACCTTTCTGGAATTCCTCTGCGATGATATTCTCACCAAATTCCTCATCCTCAACATGCATAACGGCATTATGCAAATTCGGATCAAATTCCTGCCCAACCGCTTCGATCGGTTTTACTCCTGCTTCCTCCAGTACAGTCATCATCTGTTTGTAGATTTTTTCCATACCTTCCACGAAAGGAGTTCCTTTTTCTTCCTCTGTGACAGCTGCCAGACCACGTTCGAAATTATCAACAACCGGAAGTATTTTTTCTACGATACTTTTTGCACCGGTCTCAAACATCTGTGTCTTTTCTTTCTCTGTTCTCTTACGGAAGTTATCGAACTCAGCCATCTGTCTTCTGACTCTGTCTGTAAGTTTCTCGATTTTTTCATCTTTTTTGTCTTTTTTCTCTTTCTTTTTGAAGAAAGAACCTTTTTCTTTTTCAGCTTCCGGTTCTTCTGCTGCAGCTTCTTCGGCTTCCTCTACTGTTTCTTCCTCTGCTGCATCATTTATTTCTTCATTTTCTAAAATTTCTTCTTCCATTTCTTCCGGACTGATGTTTTTGCTCTCTGCCATCGAAATCCCACCTTTCCGCTTTCATCATTTTCAATGACTACTCACCTGTCTTTTTAAATATGTCATCCAGCTGAACCTTTAAGGTTCGCAGATTGTCAACTACTTTTTCGTAATCCATACGTTTCGGTCCGACGATTCCAACGGTTCCGCGGATTCCTTTTCCAAGATCATATGTGGCTGTCACCACACTGCAATCTTTCATTCCCTGCATCGGGCTTTCATTTCCGATGTATACCTGAATTCCTGTTCCTGGATTTCCGTTTTCTTTGTCAGCTGTGAACAGATCTTTAAATTCCTGTTTTTCCTCAAACGCACCGATCAGTTCGCTGGCTCGCTCAGAATCACTCAACTCCGGATATTTGAAGATATTGGTTGCTCCGCTGGTATAAATCTCAAGGTCTTCATCTTCCTGAATAGCCTGAGCAACTGTATCCAGCACATCACTTACCATGGCACTGTGGATACCTGCCTGTTCTTTCAGTCTGGAAATTGTTCCAAGATTGATATCCTCAAGTGCAAGACCATTTAAGCTTCCGTTCAACAAAATATTTAACTTCAGCATTGTCTCCTGATCCGGAGTCTCACTTGTATGAATGATCTTGTTCTTTACGATGTTGCCATCCAACATGATCGTTGCCAGAACCTGGGAATCATCTACCGCGGAAAGCTGAATAAATTTGACTTTTCCGTGATGAGTCTGCGGTGCGGATACGACGGTTGCATAATTGGTATTTGTTGCCAGGATCTTTGCAATTTGTTTTAAAACAAATTCCATACGCTCCGTTTTCTCGATCACAAATTCCTTCATATCGGAAATTTCATGATCTTTTTCTTCCATCAGGTGATCCACATAGAATCGATATCCTTTATCCGATGGAATTCGTCCTGCCGAAGTATGCGGCTGAACGATGTATCCAAGTTCCTCCAGATCTGACATCTCGTTACGGATTGTTGCTGAACTGAGATTCAGATCAGACGCTTTCGCAATCGTTCTGGAACCAACCGGCTCACCCGTTTCCAGATAAGTCTGAATGATTGCATGTAAAATTTTCGTTTTTCTTTCGTCCAATCCTTCGCTCATGTGTTTCATGCTCCTGTAATTGATGCTTTTTCTTTGTTAGCACTCAACTGTTTGGAGTGCTAATATCTTCATTACCTAATGTAGCACTATCGTTTTTCTTTGTCAACATATAATTTCAAATTTTTTTATTTTTTCAAATACTCCATCAACATATTATCTACAAGGCCAAAAAAAGATTGATTTGTCACAATCGTCTGTGGCAAATCAATCCTTTTCTCCTATATTTACTCTTCTACTTTATTTTAGGAATTATAGTAAAAACTCCGCCAACACATAGTTGCTGACATCTATGCCGTGCTCTGTCAGGCGCACATAGCCTGCCACTTCCTCGATCAGCTGCTCACTCTTTAATTTTCGAAGCACCTCGCCATACACACTGTCCAGTGTTACCTGAAATGTTGTTTCAAACTGCTGCCGGGAGATTCCAGCCATCAGACGCAGACCAAGAAACATGAATTCTTCCATCTCGGATTTTTTGTCCAAAGTCTCTATATGAATATGGTAATACTTCTGCTCCAGATACTCCTTCAGATCCGATGTATTCTGTAAACGCCGGTGCTCCACTAAGGAAGATGCACCAAGTCCCAGTCCCAGATAATCTTTTCTGGTCCAGTAACCGCAGTTATGGCGACATTTGTACCTTGACTTTGCATAGTTGGATATTTCATACCGCTCATATCCTTTCGTATGCAAAAAAGTTTCCGTCAGTTCATACATCTGCCGTTCTACGTCTTCCTCCGGCAGCAGTTTCGGATGACCACCTTCCTCCCGGATCCGTTCATCTTCCGCAAAACGCTCGTAAAATGGTGTGCCTTCCTCGATGATCAGGCTGTACGCAGAAATATGCTCCGGGCGCAGCGCCGTCACTTTTTGCAGCGTATTCTGCCAGCTTTTTAATGTCTGTCCCGGTAGCGCTGACATCAGATCCACATTGATATTTTCAAATCCGGCTTTCCGCGCCAGATCATAACTTTCCAGAAACTGCGCAAAATTGTGAATCCGTCCAAGAAGCTGCAACTCTCTGTCATCCGCAGACTGCAGCCCCATGCTGAGCCGGTTAAAGCCCGCCTGCACCAGTTTTTCTGCCTTTCCTGCTGTCAGCGTCCCCGGATTACATTCCACAGTAATCTCCGCATCTGCCGCTAAATGAAAATGCTCCTTTACTGTCTCTAATATGGCAGCAAGCTGATACCCTTCCAGAATCGTCGGTGTACCACCGCCAAAAAAGATACTGCTCACCTGATATTCCTCAAATTGTGAACCGTAATATGCGATTTCTTCCTGTAACTTCTTTATATAAGAAATCCGCACCGGCAGATCAGCCGGTGCAGATAAAAAATCACAGTATGCACATTTTCGTTCACAAAAAGGAATATGAAGATATAATTCTAATTCTTTCATATGTTTCCTCTAATAATTACGCTGCTTTACATCATTCTCACATTCATTTACGATTATGCATATACATCCTATAAATAACGTAACTTGTTTCTTATTTATCATCAAGTTTCAGAACACTCATAAACGCTTTCTGTGGAATCTCTACATTTCCGACCTGGCGCATACGTTTCTTACCTTCCTTCTGTTTCTCCAGAAGTTTTCTCTTTCGGGAAATATCACCGCCGTAACATTTTGCCAGTACGTCTTTACGCATTGCTCTGACAGTCTCACGGGCGATAACTTTTCCACCAACGGCTGCCTGAATCGGAATTTCAAACAGATGACGCGGAATCTCTTCTTTTAACTTCTCGCACATCTTGCGACCGCGCTCATATGCACTGCCGGAGAATACGATAAAGGAAAGCGCATCCACTTCTTCTTTATTAATAAGGATATCCAGTTTCACCAGATCAGAACGGGTGTAACCCTTCATCTCATAATCGAAAGAAGCATATCCTCTGGAACGGGATTTCAGTGCATCAAAGAAATCATAAATAATCTCGTTCAACGGTAAATCATATTTAATCAGCGCACGCGTTTCCTCCATATATTCCATACTGATATAGATACCACGGCGCTCCTGGCACAGATCCATGATAGCACCAATATACTCACTGGTTACCATGATCTCTGCACTTACCATCGGCTCTTCCATATAATCAATCTCAGACGGATCCGGCATGTTGGACGGGTTTGTCAGATCCATCACGGTTCCATCTGTCTTGTGTACTTTGTAAATAACACCCGGAGCTGTCGTTACCAGATCCAGGTTGTATTCGCGTTCCAGACGCTCCTGAATAATTTCCAGATGCAGCAAACCTAAGAATCCACAACGGAAACCAAATCCCAGTGCTGCGGATGTCTCCGGTTCAAACTGAAGGGCCGCATCATTTAACTGCAGTTTTTCCAGTGCATCACGCAGATCCGGATATTTCGCACCATCAGACGGATACAGACCACAATAAACCATCGGATTTACTTTCTTGTATCCCGGAAGCGGCTCTGCGCACGGATTGGAACGGTTTGTAATTGTATCGCCTACGCGTGTATCCTGTACATTCTTAATACTGGCAGTAATATAGCCTACCATACCGGCAGACAATTCTTCACACGGAATAAACTGACCGGCACCAAAATAACCAACTTCCACAACATCTGCCGTTGCTCCTGTTGCCATCATTTTAATTGGTGTACCGACGCGAACAGTTCCCTCTTTAATACGACAGAAAACAATGACACCTTTATATGCATCATACAGAGAGTCAAAAATCAACGCCTGCAGCGGTGCATCCGGATCTCCGGTCGGAGCCGGAATCTTCTCTACGATCTGCTCCAGCACCTGCTCTACGTTCAAACCTGTTTTTGCGGAAATCTGCGGTGCATCATGGGCTTCCAGTCCAATGACATCCTCGATTTCCTCAATGACACGCTCCGGATCCGCACTAGGCAGATCGATTTTATTGATAACAGGCATAACGTCCAGATCATGATCCAATGCCAGATATACGTTTGCCAGCGTCTGCGCCTCAATACCCTGCGCCGCATCCACGACAAGAATTGCACCGTCACAAGCTGCCAGGCTTCGGGAAACCTCATAGTTGAAATCCACATGACCCGGAGTGTCGATCAGGTTGAAGATATACTCCTCCCCGTCTTTCGCCTTATAAATAATACGAACCGTCTGCGCTTTGATTGTAATACCACGTTCACGCTCCAGATCCATATTGTCTAACACCTGAGACTGCATCTCGCGACTGGTCAACAGACCTGTCATCTCGATGATTCGGTCAGCCAGGGTAGATTTACCATGGTCAATATGTGCAATAATACAAAAATTTCTGATTTTACTCTGATCTATCACTAAAATTCCTCCAAACTTTTTTCTCGTTACATAAAACGTATTTTGCCTCAATACGCATAACATCCCAATTTAGTTATGATTTTAACATCGAACCCGAGAAATAGCAAGTTGCACATAGAAAAACCGATGGTTTTTCTGGCCTTTGCATCCCCAGATAAATTTCCACCGGTTATTTCTATTTTCATCTTACTGTCTTTACATCTTCTGTATCATTACCTTGCACCGCTTCTTACAAAAAGCAATTCCACATAACTGCTTTGCAATTGCTATGCAATCACACTGCTCAAAGAGTTCTCGTCATTGTATTGAATGATCGGCACATATTCCATATGAATCTTTTCCATTTCCGAGGCAACCATATCTGCTTCCATTTCCAGCGTTGCATCCAATAGCTTCATTGATTCCTGCTGGAACTCCTGTAACTCCGTCCACTTGCTGACCTCACCAGCCATCATCATTTCTTCGCGAATTTCCTCATTGGGCAAAAAAGCCGTATGCTCTTCCTGATCATAACCAAGATATCCGAGATGTATCAGACAGGTTAAAACATCATCTTTATCATGAAATGTCACCATATCATTTCTGAATAGCTTTACATTCACCGGTACAGACTTTCCTGCAATCATCGAAATAATCGCATCTTTCAATCCATCAAAATTCATATTGATCAAAGGCATAATAGACACATAAGTCCCCGTCTGCGACCAGTAACTCTGAAGCTTTCCACGAAGCATGGTACTTACCACAGCTTTCGGATTATAAACATGTACATCATCCAGCACACGATACGCTCCTTCCCATCTTATATTTTCTGTTGTTCTCATTTTTTCCATACTACCTTGTCCTCCTTCTGCACAGGCAAAAGAGACAATGTTCCTGGCACTTCCCCCATTTTCCAAATCATCCTCAAAATCTCCTCTTGCCTGTTTTTACTTGTTTTTCTGAAATTCAAGCATTAAGAAATTCTGTCGATTATTTTAGAATAAAGATTGGCTTGCGCCCTTAAAAAGAATAATAGAACACTAAATGCTTACACAAAGTGTAGCATTGGTGTTCTATTCCGTCAACAACTATTGAATACATTTTGTAAAAAATTTATTTCGATAGTTTATTATAATTTAATACCTGACCTTTATCTATTCTACCGTTACACTCTTCGCCAGATTCCTCGGTTTATCCACATCCAGCCAGCCCCTTCGCCGCTGACACATAATATCCAATCAGCTGCAACGGAATCACAGCCAGTGATGCTGCAAAATGCGGATCCGCTCTTTATCATCGATGATTTTCTCAATCTTATCCGGAACCGTCTGCAGTTCTTCGATATAAGCTGCCAGTTCTTCCTCTGAAAGGAATCCACGGATTTTTGCAAGCTGCAACGCGATCACATAAGACGCTTAAATTTGTACAATACAAACAAAAAAGTTCGATTTCACTCTCTGAAATCGAACTTTTCTTATTACTTATATACAATTTTCTGAAGCTATTTTTTAGAATATAACTCACGCATTATTCTTTCCAATGCCGTTGTTGCTTTTTTTATAAGTAATCTGTATCTTCGTATTCTTCTACTTCCCACTCAGCACTTTATCCAACACCTGTGCCAACGGATCCATAGCATTGATTGCCTCCTGAAGTGTATTCGTCTGCGCTCCCACTTCGATCAACAATGACTTCGGACAAAGATGCATATTATAGCGATAACTTTTCAAATATATTTTCCGTGTGAATCCCGGATACAGCTCTGTCGCAGCAAGCTGCATTTTCAACGACATGGCCAGGTTATCTTCTATATAAGGATTACGCAGATAATCGATATCTCCGGTGGCCGTCGTTTTGCTCAGTCCGTTAAAAAACATCACCTGCGCCATATCCACACCGTTGATATTCGTTGCCAGACGCGTGGTATCTGCCACACCGTCACGATGCAGATCAATGACTACCTCAATGGACGGATTATCCTGCAATATTTTCTGGATGACAGGTGCCGCTACGTTATAGGCATGATCCCGCTCGGTATCATAAATTCCAGTGTCATGCAATACGTGATATCCGTATGTATCCTGTAAAAGCTGTGTCAGTCTGTTTCCAACTGCAATCACTGAGGTGTTTGGATCACCCTCTACGGAATCTGCGTAGCCTTCTGAACCATGAGTATGATATATCAGAATCTGTGGTACATTTTCCGTAGTTTTTTGTATGGTACAATCTTTATTCAACAAGTTTTGTACTACAAGCTGAGAGCTGTTGATGGTAGTAGATTTGTCCACGGTATAATAATGCTGGATCAAATAATCGAAATCATTTAATTTTTCCAGAGATACCGTATTTCCGCCAGCCGATGCTGATGTTGCAGCTGCGTTGCCTGATGCTGCACCAGTTTCATTGGTTTGTGTATTTGCAGACTCCGCCTGATCTGCCGAGGTATCTTTATTTTCCCCAGAAGCATCCGCCACCTGTGTTTCCTGCGGATTTTTTTTTGCCAGAATCTGCTCATAGGTCAACTGGCTTTCAGACTGCATATCATACATAGTTGTATCGTCTTCTTCTATATTATATGCAGTCTGCATTCCATCTCCATTGGCCAGCACCGGAGCATATTGCTTCAGCATTAGATAACAGATCTGATATTGCAGCCGGTTCCACAATGTGGTATTGCGGATTCCAAATATAAAAATGAGCGCAGTTAAAAACAGTACGAGGAAACTTGTTCCCCGCACTATCCAACGTACTCTTCTCTCTTTTCGTTTTCTTTTCCTTGTAACTTTCAACATTTTTCCCATATATATTATATATGAGATTATTTTGAAAATATGTTACCCTTTTACATTTTAGTCTATCCGCAAAACGCCAGATTAATCGCCTCCGATATGGTATAACTCATACGCTTAATTTCCGCATCGATATCCTTCGGTGTCACAAACATATGATTTAACTGTGGAGACAGCAGTTCCCGGATCAGATTCCGATGCTCCGCTTCTGTCAGTTTACTCCAGGATGTTTTTAAAGGCTGCAGGCTCTCCGCATGCGCCAGCTCATCAATCAACGCAGACATGGAATCATATACAATAGTTGCCGCTTCGACTACAGTCGGAATGCCGATGGCAATAACCGGAATTCCTGTTGTTTCTTTTGTGATGCTGTAACGATGATTACCGACGCCGGAACCCGGATAGATTCCTGTATCTGTAATCTGAATCGTGCGGCCCAAACGACGTACACTCCGGGCAGCCAGCGCATCCACCACGATCAGATAATCCGGCTTCACTTCACGTATAATCCCTGCTATGATCTCCTGGCTTTCCATCCCGGTCTGCGCCATAACGCCAGGCACAATGGCGCTGATAGGCTGCACCTGCTTGTTTTCGTAGGCCCGTCTGCCAAATTCTTTTATAATGTGTCGGGTGATATAGAGATTATCCGCCACCTGAGGGCCTAATGCATCCGGTGTGACAAGGCGATTTCCTAATCCAGCTACCAGTATAGATGTACCATCCAACTCATGCGCCACTTCGGTGGATTCCTCACAACTTATTTTTTTCTGATTTTCAGCATCTTCCTTATGTTTTTCTGTCTTATTGTGAACTGGAATCAATTCTTTCAAAATCTCCGCCAGCCTCTTCGAAATTTCTCTGTGGTAATCTTCATCATCCTCGATCATTTCCGCTGCCTCCAGTGTAATATACGTTCCCCGTGGTTTTCCCATCTGCTTTGCCCCATTCTCAGTGGTAATCCGCACCGTTGTAATGTGGATCTGCTCTTTCTCGTAATCTTCTTCCGTGACAGTGATCCCTTTTGTCTCTTCCTGCGCCTTTGCAATCCGCTCATTTTCCTCTACCGCAAGGTCTGTTCTGACTTCAAACATACAAAAAACACCCCAACTTTTCTAAATAATATCATTATTTCAAAAAGCACAAACAATTATACCAATTTTATACCAATTTTTTCATTTTTTTCGGTTTTTCTATTGACAATTCCTGTTTTTGACCCTATAATACATGAGTATGTTTACATTAGTTCGTCCGTGTCCGGCTTTAATGTAACAATCATTTAAGAATTCTCAGCATGGGAGGTGTACAGATTGGCTAACATTAAATCAGCAAAGAAAAGAATCTTAGTTGCGCAGACAAAGACAGAAAGAAATAAATCTATCCGTTCTTCAGTGAAAACAGCTATTAAAAAAGTAGAGGCAGCTGTTGCAGCAAATGATAAAGAAGCAGCTTCTGCAGCATTAGTATCCGCTACTTCCGTTATCAGCAAAGCTGAATCTAAAGGTGTTTATCACAAAAACAATGCTTCCAGAAAAGTTGCTCGTTTAGCAAAATTAGTGAACAGCATTGCGTAACAAGTGCGAATAAATACGAATTAATAAAAGACAGTTGGTGCCGTCATACCAACTGCCTTTTTTGTTATTTCGTATAATTTACCAGCTTCTCAAGCACTTCTGCTGCTTTTCCAGAATCAATCGCTTCTTTTGCCAGAATGATCCCATCTGCGATACTGTCTGCTTTTCCACCGATATAGAGCGCGGCTCCCGCATTTAACAGCACGATCTCACGTTTTGCGCCCTGCTCTTTTCCTGAAAGGATCGCGCGTGTGATCTCTGCATTTTCTGCTGCGGTTCCGCCCTGCAGTTTTGACAGATCTACCGTCTTAAATCCAAAATCTTCCGGTGCGATCTCATATGTTTTTACAGTTCCATCTTTTAATTCTGATACAACCGTCTTTGTACTCAATGTAATTTCATCCATATGATCTCTGCCGCTGACTACCAGCGCACGTTTTACGCCAAGCTGTCCCATAACATTTGCAATGGTTTCTGTCAGAGCCGGATCGTAGACACCAACTACCATACCTTTTGCCCCGGACGGATTGGCCAGCGGGCCAAGGATGTTAAATACGGTACGGATCCCCATCTCGCTTCGCGCCTGACCTACAAACCTCATAGATTTATTGAATGTCTGTGCAAACATAAATCCAATGCCGACTTCATCCACGCAAGCCTCTACTTTTTCCGGTTCCATCATAATATTTACGCCAAGCTGCTCTAATACATCACCGGCACCGCTCTTACTTGAAATGGAACGGTTACCATGTTTTGCCACCGGAACTCCGGCTGCTGCCGTCACGATAGCAGATGTAGTAGAAATATTAAAGGAATAGGTGCAATCCCCGCCGGTTCCTACCAGATCGATAAAATTGTCGGAATGTGGATGAATGTGTTCTGCCTTGTCTGCCAGCACGGAGGCCAGACCAACGATTTCATCAATAGTCTCACCTTTCATACGCAGTCCGGTCAAAAATGCTCCGATCTGCGCCTGTGTGGCTGCGCCGGTCAGAAGAAGTTCCATTACCTCTCCTGCCTCTGCACGGGTCAGATCCTTCCTGTCTGCTACTCTCTGAATTGCCTGCTTCATATCCATGATACTGATACTCCTTTACTTCAACTCTGCTTTAAAAGTCTGAATATATTCTTTTGCCACGGCCAGATCATACTGATTCTCTTCCATCAGATTGATGAAATGGGAACCAACAATAGCACCGTCAATAATGTCTTTCATCGGCTCCACATCTGCTGCAGTGCGGATGCCAAATCCCATCATAATCGGGATCTGTGCCTGCTCTTTTACGGATTTCAAATAAGAAAGAACCTCTTTGTGGAAGTTTGCACCCTGTCCGGTGACACCCATGGAAGATACGCAGTATACAAATCCTCTTGCATCTTTTAAAATCTCCGGAATTCGTTTGCCAGATACCGGTGCTACGAGCTGGATCAGGATGGTTGCATTCTGTTTTGCCAGTGCATCTTTTAACGGCTGCTGCTCTTCCAGTGGCAGATCCGGGATGATCAGTCCGTCTACACCGACCTCTGCACATTTTTCTGCAAATGCTTCTAATCCATAATGAAGTACGGTATTGTAATACATCATAAATACGATCGGCAATTCGCATCCGTCTTTGCGGACACCGTCCACCAGATCAAAACACTTGCGCAGGTTGGTTCCTTTTAAAATGGAACGATAGGACGCATCCTGAATGACCGGGCCATCTGCTGCCGGATCGGAAAATGGAATACCAAGTTCCAGAATATCCAGTCCGCCTTCTTCCTGGGCACGGATCAGTTTTGCACAATGCTCCATATCCGGAAGTCCTGCGGTAATATATGTGATAAATGCTTTTTCGTTTTTTTCCTGTAATGTCTGTAATTTTTGCTCTATACGGTTCATGATCTTCTGCTCCATTTTATTTTCCTTTATTCTTCTGTGCATTTCTGCAAGTCTACTCTTTTTCGTTTCAGCCTTCACGCATCCGCGTTTAGTTCAGATAACCTTTTCCTGCCAGATAGTTTGCAATGGTATTGACATCTTTGTCACCACGTCCAGATAGACACACGATCATGGACTGTTCCGGTGTCATTTCTTTTGCTTTTTTAAAAGCATAAGCCATTGCGTGTGCACTCTCGATGGCTGGAATGATTCCCTCTAATTCACAAAGCTCCATCAGCGCATCCATCGCCTCTGTATCTGTAATGGACACATACTGTGCTCTGCCGCTATCACGCAGATATGCATGCTCCGGTCCGACACCCGGGTAATCCAGTCCGGCAGAAATAGAATGTGCCAGCTGAATGTTTCCATCCTCATCCTGAAGCAGATAAGAACGCATGCCATGCAGGGTTCCCGGCTCACCAAGTGCCATAGCTGCTGCATGTTTTCCGGTCTCTACACCAAGTCCGGCTGCTTCCACACCGATCAGCTGTACATCTTTTTCCTCAACAAATTCTGCAAACATTCCGATGGAGTTGGAACCGCCGCCTACGCAGGCCATAACCACATCTGGGAGTTTTCCTTCTGCTTCGTAATGCTGCGCTTTTGCTTCTTTACTGATAACACGCTGGAACTCTTTGACCATCTTCGGATACGGATATGGCCCTACAGCAGAACCGATTACATAAAAGGTATCTTCTGCTGTTTTCGCCCATGTACGAATAGCTTCGTTTGTGGCATCTTTTAAGGTGTTGCTGCCGGATTCCACGCTGACAACTTTTGCACCAAGCATCTCCATACGCATTACATTTAAGGCCTGACGCTCAATATCTTCTTTTCCCATGTAAACGGTGCATTCCATGTCAAACAGTGCTGCGCCGGTTGCTGTTGCCACGCCATGCTGACCTGCTCCAGTCTCTGCGATGACTTTCTTTTTACCCATACGTTTTGCCAGAAGGATCTGACCGATAACGTTATTAATCTTGTGTGCACCGGTATGGTTTAAATCCTCACGTTTCAGATAGATTTTTGTACCGTATTTTTTGCTGAGATGTTCTGCATAATACAGTGGGGTTTCACGACCTACATACTGTTTCAGATAATAATTGTACTGATTGATAAACTCCGGATCTTTGACAGCTGCCTCAAAAGCCTCATCCAGTTCCTCTAATGTATTCATTAATGACTCGGACACGTACTGTCCGCCAAATTCTCCATAATATGTATTTTTCTTATTCATATTTTCTAACCTTTCTGCTTTGTCATATACGACTTTACATTTTTCTAATCGAATTTTTTGAAGTTATCTCTTAACGCTTTTTAACATTGTTTTGCGGCTGAGATAAACTCCCGGATCAAAGCTGCATCTTTAACTCCGTCCCGTTCCACACCGCTGCTGACATCTACCACGTCCGGGTGCAACATGTGGATTCCGTCTTGCACGTTTTCTATATTCAGACCGCCTGCTAAAATAAACTGCCGGTTCTTTATTTTCAATTTTTCCGGAAACACAAATGTTTTTTCTTCTGCTTCCCATCCGAAGGTTTTACCGGAGCCGTATTCCGCTCCGTCGACCACATAACCTCGGATGTTTGGCGACTGTATAAACAGCTCATCTGCATTTACCTCTGTACTTCCTGCGATATTCACCGCCTGCCACAATGCCAGACCTCCATCTGACTGGCAGTCCGCCGGAATTGTTCCATGAATCTGAATCAGGTCAAATCCCATATCATTTAGTCGTTTTACTTCGTCTTTGGAGGGGCTGACACACACCGCAACGGACTGAATATTTGGATTTTTCTTTAATTCTTTTAATAACTTCTCCGCTTTTTTATAGCTGACATTTCGTTTGCTATTTTCAAAAAAGACAAATCCCGCATAATCAGCGCCGTATGTATTGACTGCTTCGATGTCTTCCGGTCTGCTCAGACCACATATTTTTACTTTCGTCATGTCACTCACACTTTCTGTAACGGTTGACCTTCTATCTGTTTTCACAGTTGTTTTTTATATCTGTTACAGTGCCTTCCAGTGTTTTGCCAGTTCCTGTGGATTAGCGGATTCCATAAAGGCCCGTCCGATCAGAAATGCATCCACGCGGCATTCTTTCAGGAATTTTACGTCTTCATCTGATACAATTCCGCTTTCTGCCACAAAAATGCGGTCATCCGGAACCAGTTTGCTTAAGCGTTTTGTCGTGTCCAGTCTAATTGTGAAATCTCTGAGATCACGATTATTGACACCGACGATTTTTGCTCCACAATTCAGTGCCCGATCCATCTGCTCTTCGGTGTGTGCTTCAAATAAGGCATCCATTCCCAGTTCCGTGGTCAACTGGTAAAAATCACGCATCTGAATATCATCTAAAATTCCGGTGATCAGAAGGATTGCATTTGCCCCGATCACTTTTGCCTCATAAAACTGATATTCATCAATCATGAAGTCTTTCCGTAAGATCGGAAGTGGAGAAATCTCCCGGATTTCTTTCAGATAATCCACATTTCCAAGGAAATGATCTTCTTCTGTCAGGCAGGAAATGCAATCTACTGAAGCGTTATATTTATCAATCCGCTTTGTCAGATCAATCTGGCTGGTGATGTTTCCAAGGCTTGGAGATGCTTTTTTGAATTCTCCAATGATGGAAATT
Source organism: uncultured Eubacterium sp. (assembly GCA_934358495.1). Classification (GTDB taxonomy): domain Bacteria; phylum Bacillota; class Clostridia; order Lachnospirales; family Lachnospiraceae; genus Eubacterium_I. The sequence continues at coordinate 14,059 of CAKRKO010000049.1, forward strand.
CCCGGTTTTGCAAGCCCTTCATAAAAACTTGCCGGATGCGCCTTGCACTGTTCTGCCAGTTTTCGCATCTCCGCCGGTGAAATACGGGATTTGTGTTCCACCAGACGTACTTTTTTATCTTCCACGATTTTATCTAATATCATCTCTTTTACTCCTCCACTCACACTCAGTTCACTCGCGCCATTCGCATTTTATAATGATAAAAAGTTTTCCATCATGCGTTTTCCATGTTCAGTGTACACTGATTCCGGATGAAACTGTAATCCGATCACCGGATATTGCTTATGCTGCATCGCCATGATCTCACCGTTCTCAGTGGTTGCCAGCACTTCCAGGCAATCCGGCAAATCCTCTGCAGATACAGCCAGGGAATGATATCTGGCAACCCGGATTGGTGATTCGATGCCATCGAAAATGCCGGTTCCGGTGTGATGGATCAGTGACTGTTTTCCGTGATACAGTTCTTTTGCGTAAGTAACGGTTCCTCCAAGTGCTTCGCCAATGGTCTGATGTCCCAGACAGATACCAAGGATTGGGATCTTATCATAAAACTCTTTTACCACATCCAGGCAAATGCCTGCTTCCTTCGGACTTTTCGGTCCCGGGGAAAGCACGATTTTTTCCGGTGCCATCTGGCGGATCTCCTCGATGGTGATCTTATCGTTTCGTACCACCTCGATATCCTCCCGGAAGATTCCCATATATTGATATAAGTTGTAAGTAAATGAATCGTAATTATCAATCAGTAAAATCATAATGTTTCCTCCGCTACCAGTGTTTTTGCCAGTGCCATTGCTTTGTTGCAGCACTCCTGATATTCTTTTTCCGGAACGGAATCTGCTACAATTCCGGCTCCAGCCTGCAGGTAAACTTTTCCTCCTTTTTTAATCATCGTTCGGATCGTGATACAGAAATCCATATCTCCGGAGAAATCCACATACCCGGTAGCTCCGCCGTACAGACCTCTTCGTACTGTTTCCAGTTCATCGATGATTTCCATGGCACGGATCTTCGGTGCTCCGCTTAAGGTTCCTGCCGGAAGGAAGGAAGATATCAGATCAAATGGGTGATATTTTCCTTTTTTCCGTCCTTCTACCAGAGATACAATGTGCATAACATGGGAATAATATTGGATTTTCATGAAATCGGTTACTTTCACGCTTCCAAATTCGCTGACACGTCCCATATCGTTTCGCGCCAAATCCACCAGCATGACGTGTTCTGCCTTTTCTTTTTCATCTGCAAGCAGCTCTTCTGTCAGACGTTTGTCCTCTTCTTTTGTTTTTCCTCTCGGTCTTGTTCCGGCGATTGGACAGGTGTAAACACGTTTTCCCTGCTGCTTTACGATCATTTCCGGAGAACTTCCGATAACTTCAAAATTCCCAAAATTGAAGTAATACAGATACGGGGATGGATTTAGCTCTCTCAATTCCCGGTACAGATCAAAGCCGGTCTGTTTTGTCTCCAGTGTCCATCTCTGGGATAAGACCGTTTGAAAAATATGTCCTTCACGGATGTAGTGTTTGATTTTTTCTACCTTTTCGTTGTATTCTTCCAAACTGTCAGACTGATGAATGATTTTTCCATCTCGATGGAATTGAAATTCACTGGCCTGTCCTCTGTTTTTTCTGGCTTCCTGAATCATCACATCGGCCTCTTTTGATGCCCGTGCCTTTCCTTCTGCATCGTCAGCTTCCAAAATCACGGCTGTCATGGTCTCGGCCACATGATCGATCATTAAGAATTTTGTCATCAGCATCATCTGAATGGTCTCGATACCAATCTCGTCCGGGTTGTTATCCGGAAGCACTTCCGTGTAACGAATAAAATCATATCCAAGCTGTCCTACCAGCCCTCCGGAAAAATTCAGTTCCGCATGATCATTTTTTATCTCAAATTCGCTGTAATATTCTTTTAACAGATCCAGCGGATTTCCGTTTCGTACTTCCCTGCTGCCATCTGATTTGGTGATCACCAGGGACTGCCCATCGGAAGAAATCAGTTCCTCCGGCTCCGCTCCCATAAACGTATAACGGTCGTAGTTTTTATCATAGCTTTCCAGGAGAAATCCAACTTTGTCTCCTACCAGGTTCTGATACATGCCGATTGCTGTCTCATTTACGATACTGACAGTCTTTTTGTAAACTCTTAATGTACGTTTCATTTTTTTCCAGTCCTTTCTATCCTGTAACACTCCGCAGATTCTAAGGTTAGGCTTTTAATGGAACAAAAAAATCCCTGACTGTGATAATTCACAGCCAGGGACGAATATACGTTTCGTGGTGCCACCCTTTATTCATTGTGTTTTTTCTACAACTTTACTGTTGTTTCACACAACCTCAATCCGATACGGAATCTCTTCGATATCTTTCCTCTGTAACGTGAGGACACGGCATCCGCTACTTGCATGCTTACAACTTGCTTTCGCTTTGCATCTCACAAATCCATTCCCTTTATACTTACCTGCCGGAATCTCACCACCACCGGCTCTCTGTAAAGCAGTGCCATAAAGGTACTCCTTTTGTTCTTTGATTTTCGTTTTTGTCATTTATTTTTTGTTATAGTAACACTTTACCGTAATGATGTCAACACTTTTTTACAGGAAGAATATTAACATATCAACCACAAATACCGGTATCAGAAATCGCAGCGACCATGTCATATATCCAAAGAAGGATGGCATACGGATACCATTTTCTTCCGCAATGGATTTCACCATAAAGTTCGGTGCGTTACCGATATACGTATTTGCTCCCATGAATACTGCTCCACAGGAGATGGCCTCCAGCATAACCTGCGGCACGATACCAACACTGGTCTGTAGACCTGCGGTTGCCCCCAGGGTTCCTGCAGTGGTAAGGAATACCAGATAGGTCGGTGTGTTATCCAGGAAACTGGACATTGCACCGGTTACCCAGAACATCTGCCACGGCTGAGTTAATCCAAGTTCTGCACCTTTTGCTTTCAGGATCAGAAGAGCCGGGATCATGGTAATAAAAATACCGATGAAAAGCACTGCAACTTCCTGAATAGCTCCCCAGGAAAAATGGTTATCTTCACGTACGCTTTTATTTGTTGTCTTGAAGGAAAGGAACGCTGCCGCCAGAATAATGATGACCTCTATCAGAGCTGCATATGTAAGCTCTACCTCTCCAAAAATGTGGATACCGCCGCTAAATGCTTTTGTGGACGGAAGTACACCACTTAAAATAACTGCTACTACGATTGCTGCAAGGAAAATAATATTGTGTGCTCCTACTACACGGATTGCTGCTTTATCGTCGCTCTGTACTTTCGGTGTCAAACCATCTGCCAGATCTTTACGATATGCTCTGGAATCCAAAATATAGAAGATTACAAGTAAGATCGCAACATTTAAAATCATGATTGGGATCAGGCGCAGGCTCCAGAAGAACGGAACATTACGCATAAATCCCATCAGCAATGGCGGATCTCCCACCGGTGTCAGACATCCACCGATATTGGATACCAGGAAAATAAAGAACACTACAACCTGTGTCTTTCTGGAACGCCATTTATTTGCACGGATCAACGGGCGGATCATAACCATGCTGGCTCCTGTGGTACCGATCCAGCTGGATAACAGTGTACCGATCAGAAGCAGAATCACATTTACCTTCGGTGATCCACTAAGTTCACCTTCGATGGTGATATTTCCTGCTACGCAGAAAAGTCCAAATAATAATACAATAAAGGTGAAATAATCACCTACAATTACTTCCAGTAACTGCTCACCCATTACACCAAAGCCGTAACGGATTGCAAACGGGATCAGAAACAGCAGTGACCATGCGATAACTGCATATTTCTGGTTTCTCTCCCACCAGGCCGGTTTTACCAGCGGAAAAACCGCAATACTAAGCAGCATTCCAAGAAACGGAATGCAAAATAACAATGAAATTGAGTTACCCAAGTTCATTTGTGATACCTCCAATCATATCTAAAAAAATCTAATTCATCACAATTTGTTCAGTCAATCTCCCATCATATCTGACATCGATTGGCGTTTTTCGCCACTCATCCCCAAACAAAGTTCTTATACCAGATATAAATTGTCATTGCTCATGCTTATATGTTCTCCGGAAGGTTCCAGATTTTCCTTCAACGGATAGCCTTTTTTCATATTTTTATTCATGATGTAACCGGTATGCAGCATCGTCGCATTTTCGGTATCCGAAATCGCGTGCATCTTTCGTTGCGCAATATCTACTTCTGCATACCAGATTTCATACTCATCAGCCCTCGGAACTGCCAGATCTATGCCGTCATCGTCCAGACACAGGACATGACTCAGTTCATTTTCCGGCATACCAAGCAGTACACGGTCACTGGCCATCTGCCGGGCTACATCTATTTCACTTACTGTTCTTTCTTCACTTTCTTTTCGCTCTTCTTTCTCTTCCCGAACCTCATAATTGCATATCATGTCCTCCATGTTGTAACCACTCGGATTCCATGCACGGTACAGGGCCTGTGTGGACGCGCGCATGCCACTGATCATAATCCCCAGGATCAACGGCACAAGCAAAAAAAGACAGATCGTTCTTTGCATTTTATTTATACTGTACTTTTGTTTCATACTCAAATTCCGCCTTTTGTCCGTACAATTATAATACAATTTTTTCAAAAAGAACAGACATAATTTGTTTTTTTTCAATACATATTCTATCCAATTTGTGTAAATATATATTTTTCCTCCCATCTTTCCATTTCTTACTACTGGTGTTTTAATTATTCCTTTGTTCCAAATATCTGTATATTCATATCAGTATTCCTTCTCTATCTCTCCATCTATTCCATACCCTAGAATTAAAGCTTTCTTAACAGCTCGCTTGGCTTTTCCTGTTGTTCTTTCCTTTATTGATTTCTTTATGCTGGGTGTTCTCATTCCAAACTTCATCTTAATTGCCTCCGTTGTTCCATAAAAATCACCTATAAAAACAACCCTTACAAACAGTGCCACCACCATTCGTAAGGGTTATTATCATTTCAGAAATCTAACACAATATTCGATTATGCGTTCATCTGTTTTGCGACTTTTAGATTACATTCCAGCCTGATTTGCGAACTTCTGAATTTAGATTCCTGCCTGTATTGCTACCTATATATAATACAGCTATGTATTTATCAGTATTTTCAAGAAATTTGTCTTTCTAGCTAATTAACGATTTCTGGTGTTCCCCAAATTTTTAAGTTGGGAATGATTTTGAGCATTTATTGCTTGATTTCAATTTCATTTTTTCTTATTTGGGGAATCCTTTTTATAAAGTTGGGGAGTATTTTCGTTCCCCAACTTTATAATCAGCAATGACTCATAGCTGAAATTCTCACTTTTCGAATTTCTTCATTATAATATTCTTCCGGTGTCTGTGTCTTCGCCACTCCAAATTTCTTAATTTCTTCTTCCATT
>CAKRKO010000050.1 GCA_934358495.1 uncultured Eubacterium sp.
AATAAATATTTTGTTTTTCCTTTTCCCTTTTTACCGGCAATAATTTCAACCATAATTTTATCCTCCTACCTCTGCCTCTTTCTTTTTACAATCCCCATAAAAACATGTGATACTTCTTATAAAAAGATCTGGCTGTTTATGAATTCATTATAGTATATCCACCATTAAAATACAACCGTTAATTCTAAAAAAAGGGTGACTTTAGTTTGAATAATATGTGAGAAGTTCTGTCATAAGCGTATAAAGTTCTCTCTTAGTATTTCCCTTCAATATAATGGAAATATATGGCTTTCCGCTGCTGCTCTTACTGTACAATACAAGGCAATTTCCGGCTGCATCCGTGGTTCCGGTCTTGCCGCCAACGACAGTCATATTTTCCGGTGCATCATAACTGCCCTTCAGATAGCCGTTTGTGTTAAACCAGACCTGATCAACTGCATTTCCATTCGCATCTGTATAAGAGGTACTATATTTTTTTGTAGAAATATATTTCACAAAATCATCATTCTGTACCGCTGCATTGAAGATGAGATAGAGATCATACGCAGTCGTATAATGATTGTCATCCGGCAGTCCGTGCGGGTTCACAAAATGAGACTGTATTGCACCAAGGGCCTGCGCTTCCTGGTTCATCAATTCTGCAAATTTATCTATAGAACCAGAAATATATTCCGCAATTACATTCGCTGCATCATTTCCACTGCAGAGCATCAGTCCATATAATGCCTGATCCAGTGTCAGCTGATCTCCCGGCTTTAAGCCACAAATGGAAGACCCCATCATCAGAGAACTGATGGCTTCGTCTGAAACTGTCAGTACATCATCCAGTTTTCCATACTTCAATGCAATATACGCAGTCAGAATCTTTGTCGTACTAGCAGGGTACATTTTCTGATAAATATTCTGTGCATATGTAACTTCCTGATCATCCACGGAAAATACAGCTGCAGTCTGCGCATAATCTGCATTAATTCCATCTGCAGGAGTGGAATTTTCAGTGCCACCGACACACAAATCAGCAGCGAGTAACCCCGGAAGTTCCTGTGAATCAGTCTGCGTCAGGGCATAACTGTCCGATGTGGCATAAACATCGTACGCATCTGCCACATCGGTTCTTTCTTTACATCCACCCAGCAGTAATAAAGACACTACTGCCAGGATTAAAATCTTATATTTATTTGTACATTTCACGCCAGTCAAGATCTCCTCTGTCTAAAGAATGTATCAATAATTCTGCTGTTGCCAGGTTTGTAGCCAGCGGAATATTGTGAATATCGCATAAACGGACAATATTGTCCACGTCCGGTTCATGCGATCTTGCGGTCAGCGGATCACGCAGAAAGATCACCAGATCGATATAATTATTTTCAATATCCGCACCAAGCTGCTGAGAGCCTCCCAGCTGACCGGTCAGATATTTGTGTACAGACAGATTTGTCGCTTCTTCAACCAGTCGTCCTGTGGTTCCTGTGGCATACAGCGAATTCCTCCCTAAAATTCCTCGGTACGCAATGCAGAAATTCTGCATTAACTTTTTCTTTGAGTCATGCGCGATAAGTCCTATGTTCATTATTCTATGTCCCCCAATCCGTGATATTTTTGAGCCTGCAGACCGACGTTTAACACCAGTCCCAGACCTATAAACAAACTTAACAGCGATGTCAGACCATAGCTGACAAACGGTAACGGCAGACCGGTATTCGGCATCAGACCGGTTGTAACGCAGATATTAATAAAACTCTGAAATCCGATCAGCGAAGCTATTCCGCAACAGAGCAGTCTTCCACCAAGATCTTTTGCATTTTTTGCAATTAGTATACACTCAAAAATGATCAAAAGCAATAATATAATTACAATCAGGCAGCCAATAAATCCAAGTTCTTCCCCTACTACCGCAAAAATGAAATCCGTCTGCGGTTCCGAGATAAAGTTACCGTTTTTCATAGATGCAATAGAACTGTTGTTCAATCCTTTTCCCCATAACTGACCAGAACCAATGGCCATAATGGAATTTTGCTGCTGGTAAGCGTCATCCGCATATTTTGAAGGCTGAAGCCAGGATAAAATACGACTGTACTGATATTCTTTTAATGGAAGTGCCTGTTTCAGTATCAGTATCACACCGATGATACTTACCGGAACACCAAGTGCCAGTACACCTGCTACTATTTTATAACTTAATCCCGCAACAAACAAGAGGGTAATGAAAATCATTGTCGTTGCGATGGTTGTAGAAAGATCCGGTTCTTTGACGATCAGTAAAAGTGGAATACCAATAAGGATCAGGCTTAAAGCAAGAATCTTCCAGGTATTCAGCTGTTCCTGATATTTCATGAAAAATCCTGCAAAAAATATAACCAACAGGATTTTACAAAGCTCTGACGGCTGAAATTTAAAACTTGAAGTCACCTGAATCCAACGGGTTGCACCACCGGTCTTGTCGCCAACGCCCGGAATAAATATCACGCCAAGCAACACAACAGCTAACAGATAGATTGGTCTCCTGAATTTCAATATCGTACTGTAATCGATCAGCGAGGTAATAACCATAACGATCAGACCGCCGACTACTCCTATAGCCTGTTTGCTCTGAAGAGACGGTTTTGCGCTTCCAACTACCATAACACCGATAATGCACAGCAGTATGACATATACTACCAGCCGAAATCTGTAGTTTTTTATTTTGTATTGCTTAAACATAGAACTCCTCCGATTTATTTTATCCTGTTATGTATTTCTTTCTCCAGCCTCTGCTCTGTTTCTTCTGACGTCTGTGCTTTATATCAAATTGTGGCAATGGAAGTTCTTCTCCCAGCACACGTCTGCAGATCCTGCCATACGCCTGACCGGCCAGCGTCTGTGTCCCGGTCAGCGGACAGCCGTTATTGGTAGAGATCACTACATGTTCATCATCACAGACCGCACCGATAATGCCAACACACAAAATATCTGCGATGTCTTTTAGCCCAAGCATCTGTCCCTGAGCAATCATCTCTGGGCGAATCCGGTTGATGATCAGTTTCACATCCGAAATGCCCGCGGAAAATAGCAGCCCGATAACCCGGTCTGCATCCCGCACCGCGGATATTTCTGGTGTGGTCACTACCAGTGCCTGATCCGCACCTGCAATGGCGGTCTGGAATCCCTGTTCGATTCCCGCCGGACAATCCAGCAGAATGTAATCAAAATCTTCCCGCAGTTCCTGCAGAAGCTTTACCATCTGCTCCGGTGTCACTGCGCTTTTATCCCGCGTCTGCGCTGCCGGGATCAGATACAATCCCGGGAATTGCCGGTCACGGATTACAGCTTGCCGGATCCGGCAGTTTCCTTCAATAATATCCACCAGATTATACAAAATCCGGTGTTCCAGTCCCATGACCACATCCAGATTCCGCAGTCCGATATCTGTATCGATCATCAGCACTTTTTTGCAAAGCATTGAAAGTCCTGCCCCGAGATTTGCCGTTGTTGTGGTCTTTCCCACACCGCCTTTTCCAGATGTTACAACAATAATTTCACACATACAAAAGATTCCTCCTTTTTCTTTCCGTTGTTATCTTTTGTAATGTGATAATATTTTTATCCTTCTCACTATTTTTGTGTCAGTTCTCTTTAATCACCAAAGCTATTGGATGAAGTCCCGACGTTAATCGCCTGTCCGTTCAGTAACTCTTCTTCTGTGTTCTGTTTGAAGTAATACTTCATAACCTGATCTACGAATACGCAGGCATTGCTGGATCCATAACCATAAGCAATACGTGTGGCAATGGCAATCTGTGGATTGTCCGCTGGTGCGTATCCGACAAATAATGCATGGTTTGGGCGATTTTCATTCTCCTGCGCGGTACCTGTCTTACCAGCCAACGATACCTGCAGATCTTTGAACTGATCATGCTCACCAATGGCCATCTCCATACCACTGTGCAGAACCTGCCAGGTAGATGCCGACAGATTGGTAATCTGATTATGAACCTGCGGCGTATAAGTTTCCAGCGTATTTCCATCTGAATCAGTTACCTTATTAAGCAGTGTCAGATCATACACCGTACCATTATTTGCAATGGCAGAAACATAACGTGCCAACTGCGAGGTTGTATAGTTATGATTACTCTGTCCGATGGATGCGTCAATTGGAAATTCATCCGCAATTTTCGGCGTTCCTTCTGGAATTTCAATATTTGTCTTGTCGGCAAGTCCAAATTCTGTTGCATATTTTGCAATGGCACTCAGACCTTTTTCCTCTTTGTACGTATCTCCGCTCAGGCTCAGTCGATATGCGGTCTCAGCGAAGAAATAGTTACATGAATCACGGATTGCCTGTGATACCGTAATGCTTCCGTGATTACGTGGATATACCCAGCACTTCAATTTTAATCCGAGACGGTCAAATACACCAGTATCTGTAATGACTGTTCCGGTTGAAATCGCACCTTCTGTCAGTCCGGCAGAAGCGGTTACCATTTTGAAGGTGGAACCAGGTGCTGTCGTCTGCTGGGTCGCATTATTATACAGCGGCAGAGAACCATCCTGCAGCAATGCGTTATAATATGCCGAATCCATGTTGTTTGCCAGACGATTGCTGTCATAACCCGGATACGTTACACTGGCCAGCAGTTCTCCTGTATTTGGATTCATGATCACGCAGGAACCGGTACACGGATCCAGAGCCAGCTGTGCCGGTGTGATCTGCATACTCTGAATCTTGCTTTTCAGAAAGGTATACGCACTGGTAGACCCGCTCTTCAGGCTTGCTACCGCATCGTCATCCTGTGCAAGGATTCCCTGTTCATAAAGGATCAGGCATAACTGACTTCCTGATATCTTATCATTATAAATCAGATATTTATAAACGATCTTGTCGAAATCATTGCTGTTTTTCAGCTGTTCTGTCACATAGTTCACTAACTGTGTATATACTTCACTTGTATCTGCATATTTCTCGTTCAGATTAAATCCGGTAATATTGATCCAGGAAGAATCAATGGCATGGCGCAGATATTCCTGCACGGATGCTTTTCCACTCTTCCAGTTCTGGTATACATCATCGGATGTATCAATGGAAGAAGATACGAATACAGACTGATCCTGCAGCATTTTCACCACATAAGTAACCATCTCCTGCATCTCATCAGACAAATCCTCATAGGCAGTATTCGACTGCAGTGCAGATGCAACTTCTGACAGTGCCGCCTCTTTCCTTGCAGAAAAAGTCTGGTATACCTGTGCCTGTACAGTACCGTCCGCTGCCTGCTCCATTTTGGAAAGATCAATGACGCTGTTTTCAACTAACGCATTATATACTTTATAAATTGGAATATAAAGTTCTGAGCTGTCACTGGTCTTTGCATTAATGATCTTGGAATTTAAAATACCTGCAAGTTCTTGTTCGAGCAGGTCGTAAACTGCCATCTGTAAGGTAGCATCAATGGATAAATATACATCATTTCCCGCGGATGGCTCTATATAATCTTTCTGATCCAGAACTTTACCTACGTTATTGACATATACTGTCTCAGAACCTTTGTTTCCCTGAAGTTGTAACTCCATCACCTGCTCAATTCCGGCTTTTCCTACCACATCGCTGCGGCTGTAAGACTCATCCTGCTCATGAAGGGAATCGTACTCGGAATCAGAAATTTTTCCGGTATAACCTAAAATATGGGAAAAATATTCCGGATAATCATAAACTCGTTTGGTATCTTCCCGTACCTCGACACCCTGAAGATCGGATGCATGCTCCCGAATCATCGCCACTGTTTCATCGGAAACATCTTCCGCAATGCCGATGGCAATATACTTCTGATAGGAACTTAAATAAAGTGCGTAACGCACAACCATGATCTGATATGCACGGTATCTGTCATATGTTTTTGTATCTACCGCAAATTTTTCCAACAGATACTCATACATCTGTTCCGGCGTTGCCGTGGACTCATCATATCCAAGAGTTGCATTAAATTTCAGATCCGCAACTTTCTTTCTTCCATAAATATCCCGGCGAAATCCTGCCAGTTCTGTTCCATCTACAAGAAAAGACAGTTCTCCATTCGAATCCATATACAGATCCAGATCATTGACAATACTGTCTCCGTTTTTCTCAATCATATCGATCAGTGTACTGATCTCCGCATTCAGAAGTTTGGCACGTTCTTTATTGTTCGCATAGGTGCCGTTATCCTCCAGCGTAACTGTATAGGAAAGCTCATTATGTGCAAGAAGTACACCATTTCTATCATAAATATTTCCTCTGGTTCCCTCTACCTCGATCGTTTTTTCGATTTTCATCATGTAATCATTCAGATAATCGGAACCCTTGATGATCTGCATGGAAAAAAGATGCTGCAGAACAAAAGCAAACAGACAGACAATCACTACCCATACCACAAACAACCGGGATGTTATAATTTTTACAATCCATTCTTTTATCTTATCAACCAAATTTCGCTGCACTCCTTCGTTCAATTGATTCCAGTCTTTCATTTATTTTCAGTAAAATGAAGTAGAGCAGAACCGCCACGATCATTGTATAAACCAGTTCCGGTAAAATCGTATGGATCAGATAATAACCAAAAGAAAATCTTCCACGGAACCAAAACAGTGTAAAGTAGATCAGCAGATTACAGAAAAAATCACTGACTGCGATCAGTCCCAGTGGAAGTTTGATCTCATCCGGAAAAAAGATTCGCTTAAAAAATCCATTTATATAACCGATATACATATAGATCAGGGCATAAAATCCCACGATACTTCCAAACATTACATCCATCAGAAGTCCGGCAAAAAAACCAACAAACAGTCCTTCCTTTTTTCCGCGCATAAATCCGAAAGATGCAACCACAACAATCAGAAGATTTGGTGAGATTGACGCAATAGACAGTGCTTTGAACACTGTGCATTGTAAAAGGAAGCAGACAATGATTGTAATTGCCAGCACAATTTTCCTTCTCATAGCCTACTCCCCTCCCTGTTCATTTGTTGTATCCTTTGTCTGCAAGATAACAAATACATCACTTAGATGCTCAAAATCAACAATAGTCGCAACATGACCGGATTTGGTCAGATTATTGGAATCTGTCTGGATATCGGTAATATAACCGATTGGAATTCCCTCCAGAAACATATCGCTGATATTGGATGTCACAATCTGATCCCCAACTTTTGCCTGATCATCCTTATCCCGAAGATCATCAAACTCAATCAGACTGGACTCGTTCATTGATTTTAAACTTCCACTGACAATACACAGATCCGATGTACTCAGATTTTTGGCACTGACATTGCTATTGTCATCAATGATGGAACGAACCTTTGCATAATTTGGTCCGACCTGAATGACGATACCCGCAAGGCCGCCGTCAGCCAGTACATTCATGCCCACAGAAATACCATCATTGCTGCCGCGGTCGATCAGGAACATGGAAAACCAGTTTCCTGCATCTTTTCCGATCACATTTGCAGCTACTTTATTGTAATTTGCATAGCTCTGATCCATGTTGTACAGTTTTTTCAGATTATCCAACTCTTCCTGATTTAACTGAACCTGATTCAGATTTTCCTGAGCCTCTGCCAGCTGTGTACGCAGTTCCTCATTCTCTTTTTCCAGTTTTTTCTTTGTCTGCATATGATCGCGCAAATCTGTCAGTGCACTTCCAAGCCGGTTCACACCCTTCTGCATTGGTGTGATCACCGCTCCGGCCGCAGCTGAAATCGGACCCGAACCCGATGCCCTCAGACTGCAGCCAATGATGGCAATACACAGAATCGTCATGATCAGCAGAACATATTTCGCTGGAAATTTGCTCTGTTTCTTTCTCTTCATACCATGCCTCTGCTATTCGAATTATTTAAAAATTTTTGTACGCATGCTGTAAGCCAGCCGTTTGAATTTGTCGTTTGTAACAACAAGACTTAGTCCTCTTACAACTGTCTCATCCGGCTCCTCACATGTATTTACTTTAATATTTGTAATATCCGTAAATAATTTATCCATATCTTTGATATTAGAGCCGCCGCCTGTCAGATAAATACCAGAATGGATGATATCTTTTGCCAGCTCTGGTGGAGTTTTCTCCAGGATCATCTTGATGGCATTGCAAATAGAATTGAGATTGTCTTTCATTGCTTCATACACAGTCTCTGCTGTAATCTCCATCTCTATCGGCAGTCCGCTGACCACATCCAGTCCGACGATTGTATAGCTGCCCTCTTCTCCCGGGAGTGCACTTCCAATATGTTCTTTTAACTGCATGGCAGTCTTTTGACCGATGACCAGGTTAAAGTTCTTTTTGATATAAGTAATAATAGACTCATCCAGACGGTTTCCTCCAAAGTGAAGCAGATCACTCAATACCAGCCCGCCTAAAGAAATCACGGAAATCTCTGTGGTATCAGCTCCGATATCTACGATCATGATACCGGTCGGCTCATTGACATCAAGTCCGAGACCTACTGCATCTGCGATCGGTTTGTCACACAAAAGTACCGACTTCGGCTTCATTTTGCTCTTGTAAAACAGATCATAAAATGCCTTTTTCTCAACTTCTGTGATATCTGTTGGAACCGCAATGATAAACTCAGACCCTTTTACGTGACCTTTCACATTTTTCTCCAGCATTTCCTGTACCATGGTCTGCATATTATTATAATCTGCAATGACACCGCCGGTAACCGGGAAAGACACATTGATTGTCTCTGGTGCTTTCTCATACATTGCATAAGCCTCATCGCCATATGCATACAACTGGTTTTTATTGATTACCGCAATGGTATTTTTCTCTTTAATGATCTTGTTGCTGTGTTTGCTGAAAATCTTAATATTACAGGTTCCAAGATCAATTCCGTATATATTTGCCATTATTCTCTCCCTTTCTCAAACAAAATATCCTGCTCACGGAAACTAAAGTATCGATTATCTCCGATAATAATATGATCCATAAGTAAAATATCCAGTATCTCTCCACTCTGTTTTATCTTTCGGGTAACCTGGATGTCTTCCCGGCTTGGTTCCGGATTTCCGCTCGGATGATTATGCAGGATCACAATATAAACTGCCTGCTCCTGCAGCGCAGTCCGGTAAATCTCCCGGGCCGATATCAGTGCCGCATTGCTTGTACCGACAGAGATCACTTTCTCACTGATCAGCATGCTTTTACTGTCAAACATGGCAAGCATCAGGATCTCCTGCGCTTTATGCCGCATGCGTTCCATATAGTAGGATGCAATGCTTTCCGGGGACTCCAGTACCACCTGCTGTCTGCGTCTGGTACTCGCGATCCTCTTTGCCAGCTCACCGACACATTTTAACTGTACCGCCTTTACATTACCGATCCCATGGATCTTTGTCAGCTGTTTTACATCTAACTGCAGCAGATTCAATAATCCGTCCGGACCTGCATTCAAAATACGATGAGCCAAATCGACACACCGTTCTCCCCTGCTTCCTGTCCGGATAATGACACTGATCAGTTCCGCATCTGTCAGCGCTTCCGCCCCATACATCAGACACTTTTCATAAGGTCTTTCTGTATCCGGTAACTCTTTTACTGTCATATTTTTCTGCATAAGCCTTCCTGTTCTACTCTCTCTATGCAGTCGTAGATATCATAGCATAATTTTTTTTTACTGTATACCTGAAAAATACGAACTTTTTTTGTAATTCTCTTAAAATTTTATGAAGAAATTTTACAAGTCTGCTACATTTTCCGCTTTAAAGTCTTTCGTTACAATACCTGCATCCACTAATTTCTGAAGTGCCATCAAAATTCCAAGCTTTGCATGATACCAGGTCAGACCACCCTGGAAATATACGGCATATGGCGGTTTGATCGGTCCGTCCGCACTCAGTTCAATGGATGATCCCTGTACAAATGCTCCGGCTGCCATTATAACCTGACTGTCATAGCCTGGCATATCCCAGGGTTCGGGTGTTACATAAGAATCCACAGGCGCTGCTGCCTGAATACCCTGACAGAAAGCAACTACACCCTCCGGGCAGCCAAAGGTCACAGCCTGAATGATATCGTGGCGGGACTCGGTACTGTTTGGAATTACCGGAAAGCCGATCTTTTCAAAAATATTTGCTGCAAAAATAGCTCCTTTTAATGCTCCGGATACAACCATCGGAGCCTGAAACAGCCCCTGATAAAAACTCTGGATAACACCAAGAGATGCGCCGACTTCTTTTCCAAGTCCCGGGGAAGTCAGACGGTACGCTGCGTTATCCACGCATTCTTTCTTTCCCACAATATAACCGCCGATCGGTGCCAGACCGCCGCCAAGATTTTTGATCAGGGATCCGACGATCATATCTGCACCAACTTCCAGCGGCTCACGCTCCTCAACGAATTCTCCGTAACAGTTGTCCACCATGCAGATCACATCCGGTTTGATGGATTTTACGAAAGCGATCAGCTCACGAATTCGTTCCACAGATAATGTTGGGCGTGTCTCATAACCTTTTGAACGCTGAATGGTCACCAGTTTTGTTTTTTCATTGATGGCAGCACGAATGCCGTCAAAATCAAAATCACGGTTGTTCAGCAGATCTACCTGACGGTAAGTAATTCCATACTCAGCCAGGGAACCTTTAGACGGACGGATACCGATTACCTCTTCCAGTGTATCATACGGTTTTCCAACCGGGGAAAGTAACTCATCTCCCGGACGCAGGTTGGACATCAGTGCCAGTGCCAGTGCATGGGTTCCACAGGTGATCTGCGGACGCACCAGAGCCGCTTCCCCGTGAAAACACTCTGCATACACTTCCTCTAAGGTATCACGCCCAATGTCATTGTATCCATAACCGCTGGTTGCCTGAAAACACTCTGCGCTCACTCTGCATTTCTGCATGGCATGTACCACTTTCAACTGGTTGTACTCTGCGGTTTCATCTATTTTATCAAAACGCTCTTTTAACGTTTTCTCGATTTCTGCTCCAAATTCATATACTTCTTTTGAAATCCCCATATCCAGGTATTTCTGTCTGATCAGTTCTTCTGTCATAACCATCCTCCAGCTGTAATTGTATTTAAAATCTCATCCAGAATCCTGGAATCGTCATAATCATAATCCGGTTTGTTCAGCCAGATGACATCCCGTTCCCGGCGGAACCATGTCAGCTGACGTTTTGCAAAATGTCTGGTATCCCGTTTCAGCAGATACACAGCCTCCTCATAGGAAATTTCTCCCTCTAACCAGGAAAGGATTTCCTTGTATCCAAGTCCCTGCATGGAAACCATGCCTTTATGGCATCCCTGATCCCGCAGGCGTTTTACCTCATCTACCAGACCTGCTTCCAGCATCATATCCACACGGCGGTCAATGCGCTCATACAGATGGACACGCTCATCTGTCAGCACAAAATAGCGGAAATCATACGGGGATTCTTTCGCCCGCTCCTGCTCATTGTGCCTTGAAATCGGTTCCCCTGTTTTTTCAAAATATTCCAGTGCACGGATTGTCCGTTTCACATTATTTGCATGAATGATCTCGGCGGAAACCGGATCCACACGGCGCAGCATTTCATGCAGATATTCATTGCCATATTCCTGCGCCAGCGCCGCATAATGCTCCCGCAGGGCAGTATCTTCTTCCTGCTCAGTAAAATCAATGTCATACAAAAGCGCCTGAATATAAAATCCTGTGCCGCCGGCGATGATTGGAATCTGACCGTTGGCATAAATCTCTTTCAATGCCGCTTTTGCCATCTCCTGAAAACGGACAACATGAAATTCATCCTCAGGATCCAACACATCGATCAGATAATGTTTTACTCCCTGCATCTCCTCCGGTGTCACCTTGGCTGAACCGATATCCATGCCGCGATACACCTGCATGGAATCCGCAGAGATAACGGCACCATTGATTTTTTTTGCCAGTGCAATGGACAGGTCTGTCTTTCCAACTGCGGTCGGACCTGTCAGTATTAATAATGGTTGTTTTTTCTGTTCCTTCATCATAGTTTTACTGTCTCTTAGATATATTGGGCTATAAGAAATAATCCCATTTTCTGTCTCTTTATACGATTCTCTTAAATTTCTTTTCTATCTCATATTTAGTCATTGCTACGATCACCGGTCTGCCATGCGGGCAAAAATACGGATTTTCCAACGTCAGCAGTTCATCGATCAGGTGTTCGACCTCCGCCCTGGAAAGTTTTTGATTACCTTTTACCGCCGCTTTACAGGACATGCTTGCAATCTTTTCCACTACCAGATCTGGTGTATCTTTCTCTGACATACTGCCAAGCCCATCCATCAGTTCCAGCAACAGACTCTGGCCGTTCAGACCATACAAATTGCCCGGGACTGCATTTACGGTATATTCCTTGCCACCAAAATGTTCGATCTCATATCCGAGTTTTTCAAATTCCGGCAAAAACTTCTTCAGCAGATTTTCCTCCTGCATGGTCAGGGAAAGAATAATTGGCGGACTGATCATCTGGGACGTAAATTCTTTTTCCCTATAAGCTTTCATGGTACGCTCAAATAAAACCTTTTCATGTGCTGCATGCTGGTCGATCATATAAAACTGATTCTGAAATTCCACCAGCCAGTAAGTATCAAACAACTGACCGATGATGCGGTGCTGCGGTCTGGCCTGCTTTGAGAGCAGCTTTAATTCTTCCTGTATGCCTGTATTCATATTCAAAGCAGTATCTGTATTTTTCTGTGCAGCAGAAACTGAATATTCTTTTGCTTCCTGCTCGGCTACTTCAAATAAATTCTGCTGTACAGGATTGGAAATAATCGGTATCTTTGAGTTATTTTCCTGAAATGCATCCTGATTCACTTCTTCCGTTTGAACTGCTGTATATTCTTCTGGCGCTTGTACATCAACTTTCGCTTTTAGCTCTGACTTTGTCCCAAATGAAATATCCTCCCGAACCATTGCATGATTGCTGCTTTCCGCTCCGGTCGTCGGCTGCATCGTTCTTTCAGACAGCGGATCACGTCCCGGATATTTCCGCTCATATGGACTGTCCTTTGCCACCGCAGCACGCAGACGTTCCAGACGCTTTGTCTCAAATGGTTCCGGAACCGCTTCCCGAGGAACCTCCACACGCTTTGCAGTCGCTTTTTCTTCATGAACTGCCACCTTCGGAATCAGTTCGCTTTCCCGCAGGTGTCCGGAAATCAGTGCCACAAGCTGCTGGTACAACATTTCCCCGTTGGAAAATCGCATTTCCATCTTATTCGGATGCACATTGACATCCACAAGAGTTCCGTCCAGGGAAATTGTCAGAACGGTAAACGGATATTTGTGCTGCATCATAAATCCCCGATAGCCATCCTCCAGAGACTTAGCGATCAGACTGCTTTTAATATAACGTCCGTTAATAAAATAACTTTCAAAATTGCGGTTTCCTCTGGCAATGATCGGCTTTCCGATATATCCATCCACGGAGAATCCTTCGTATTCCCCGTGTACTTCCAGCAGATTTGCCGCAATATCACGGCCGTAAATGTGGTAAATAATATCCTTCAACTGTCCGTTTCCTGAAGTATGTAAACGAATCTGTCCGTTATTGATAAACTTAAAAGATACATCCGGGTGGGACAGCGCCATTCGCTCCATCAGATCATTGACATATCCTGCCTCTGTCTGAGCGGATTTTAAGAATTTACGACGCACAGGTGTATTATAAAACAGATTTTTTACCAGAAACGTGGTTCCGTTTGGCGCACCAATTTCTTCCAGGGAAATCTCTTTTCCACCCTCGATCAGATATCTGCTGCCGGTAAACTGCTCCTGTGTCTTTGTGATCAGTTCCACCTGAGCTACCGCCGCAATACTTGACAGCGCCTCGCCTCGGAATCCCAGTGAGGAAATACGCACCAGATCTTCTACTTTACGAATTTTACTTGTGGAATGGCGGTAAAAAGCGATAGGAATCTGCTCTGCTTCAATCCCGCATCCGTTATCTGTGATACGAATCAGGGAAGTTCCCCCCTCTTTGATTTCCACGGTGATGGCAGAAGCCTTCGCGTCAATGGCGTTTTCCACCAGTTCTTTGACAACGGAAGAAGGGCGCTCTACTACCTCTCCCGCCGCAATCTTATCTATGGTCTGTTCATCTAAAACTTCTATCTGTGGCATATGTCCTCCTACCAGCGATTTTTAATCTTATTCTGGATTTCATACAATTTGTTCATAGCCTCAAACGGTGTCATATTTGTCAGATCGATCTCACGGATCTCCTCGATGATGTCATCATCTTTTAACGTGTCAAACAGTGACATCTGCGCCATATCCACATCATCCGGCTGTTTCTGTTTTGCCTTATGCTGTGCCGGAATCTCCGGAAGATTTGCAGCCAGATTGCTCATATTCGCACGCTCCAGTTCCTCACAGATCACCTTTGCACGCTCGATCACCGGATCTGGAACGCCTGCCAGTTTTGCCACCTGGATACCATAACTTCTATCAGCGCCGCCGGATACAATTTTTCGTAAAAATACAATATCGTCACCTTTTTCTTTTACGGCAATACAGTAATTATTTACATTAGAAAGCTTACCTTCCAGTTCTGTCAGTTCATGATAATGGGTTGCAAACAGCGTCTTTGCTCCAAGGATTTTCGGATTGCTGATATACTCTACCACCGCCCAGGCAATAGACAAGCCGTCGATGGTACTTGTACCGCGGCCAATCTCATCCAGAATCAAGAGGCTGCTGCTTGTAGCATTTCGCAAAATATTTGCCACCTCGTTCATCTCTACCATAAAGGTACTCTGTCCGGAGGCAAGATCGTCGGATGCTCCCACACGGGTAAAAATACGGTCCACGATACCGATATTGGCACTCTGTGCAGGCACAAAACTTCCAATCTGCGCCATCAGCACGATCAGAGCATTCTGTCTCATGTAAGTAGATTTTCCTGCCATGTTCGGTCCGGTAATGATCGCAATACGATTATTTTTATTATCCAGATAAGTATCATTTGCAATAAACATATCGTTATCGATCATTTTTTCCACCACCGGATGGCGGCCGCCCTTAATGTCCAGAATTCCTTTTTCGTTGATCTTAGGTCTCGTATAATCACTCTGCTCAGCTACAACGGCCAGAGAAGCAACTACATCCAGCGCCGCAATGGCTTTTGCTGTATGCTGGATGCGCACAACCTGATCTGCAATGGTATTGCGGATCTGACAGAAAATATCGTACTCCAGAGCTGTCAGTTTGTCCTCCGCACCAAGAATGGTTTCTTCTAACTCTTTTAACTCTGGTGTGATATAACGTTCCGCATTGGTCAGTGTCTGTTTTCTTGTATAATACTCAGGCACAAGATCTTTGTAGGAGTTCGTCACTTCCAGATAATAACCAAATACTTTATTAAATTTGATTCTCAGATTCTTGATACCGGTCTTTTCCCGTTCTTCCTCTTCGATCTTGGCCAGCCATGTCTTGCCCTCGGTCTTGGCATTGCGCAGATGATCCACCTGCTCATTATAACCGCTCTTGATCATGCCGCCTTCACGAATGGAAATTGGCGGTTCATCTTCAATGGACTGGCAGATCAGCTCATAAATATCTTTTAACGGATCCAGTTCTTCATCCAGTTCCCGCAACAACGGTGTTTTCAGGTCCTGAAGCAGCGTCTTGATGGCCGGAAGCATCTCAAGAGAAGAACGAAAAGCAATCAGATCCCTGGGATTTGCAGTCTGATAAACCACGCGACTGATCAGACGTTCCAGATCATAGACCGGATTTAAATATTCCCGAAGTTCTTCTCTACAGATCATATTGTTTTTCAGTTCTTGCACTGCATCCAGTCTGACCTCGATCTGCTTTTTATCGATCAATGGTTGCTCCAGATTGGCACGGAGCATTCTGGCTCCCATGGCTGTTCTTGTTTTATCCAGCACCCAGAGCAGCGAACCACGTTTCTGTTTTTCCCGCAGTGTTTCTGCCAGTTCCAGATTTCTTCTGGTGGAACTGTCAAGCACCATAAATTTTCCGGTGGAATATGGTTCAATGGTGGTCATGTGATCCAGTGTCGTTTTCTGCGTTTCATACAGATATTTCAGCAGCGCGCCTGCTGCTATCACGCCACAGTTATAATCACCAAGTCCCAGTCCATTCAGAGAAGCCACATGGAAATGATCCTTCAATGTAGTTGCTGCCAGTTCATCTCCGAAATACCATGCATCCAGAGAATAGATTGTAATGCCGAGTCTGTGACGCAGGTCTTCCATATCAATCCCGCTGACAAAAAATGCCTCATTGGAAATGATCTCAGATGGCATATATTTGCTGATCTCATCTAACAGTTTGCGTTCAGAATCCAGTTCTGTCACATAGTAAGCGCCAGTAGTGACATCCGCCACGGACACACCGTATTTATTGTCCACATACACCACACACATGATGTAGTTATTTTTTGTTTCATCCAATGCATTGGTATCCAGATTTGTTCCAGGTGTAACGATTCTGGTTACTTCTCTTTTTACCAGACCCTTTGCCTGCTTCGGATCCTCCACCTGTTCACAGATGGCCACTTTATATCCTTTGGAAACCAATTTGTTTAAATATCCTTCTACGGCATGAAAGGGCACACCACACATCGGCGCACGCTCTTTTAAACCGCAGCTTTTTCCAGTCAGCGTAATCTCAAGTTCCCGGGATGCCGTCAGAGCATCATCAAAAAACATTTCATAAAAATCACCCAGACGGTAAAACAGAATACAGTCTTTGTACTCCTGCTTTGTCTCCATGTATTTTTGCATCATGGGTGTCAATTCTGCTACATTTATCTCCATTTACTATATCTCCTGTACGATCGCCTCTGCCACTTTTAATCCGTCCATGGCTGCAGACATAATACCTCCGGCATATCCTGCGCCTTCTCCACACGGATACAATCCACGGATCTCACTCTGAAAACTTTCATCCCTGTGAATCCGCACCGGGGAAGAGGTACGACTCTCAACGCCGGATAAAATGCAGTCCTCACGGTTAAATCCACGAATTTTCCGTCCAAAGGCCTCCATCCCCTCGCAGAACGCCTCGTTTACAGCTTCCGGAAACAGGCTTCTCAGATTTGCGAAGCCATGCCGACCTTTCACACAGCTCTCAAAAGAACCGTATCCTGTGCTGGCTCTGTTCTGCTTAAAATCACCATATAACTGCTGAGGAACTTTCCCATCCGCAAGTTTCCATGCTTTTTCTTCTAACGTCCGCTGGAACGCAACGCCGGAAAGAGGATGTTCTTTATCCGGGAAATCTGCCGGTGTCACAGAAACAATGATAGCACTGTTTGCATTATGGCTGTCACGTTTACGGTAACTCATACCGTTTACTGCCAGGCGATTTTCTTCGGAAGAAGCATTGACCACATAACCCCCCGGACACATACAAAAGGAATATACGCCTCTGCCATTGGAAGCCTGATGTGTGACCTTGTAAGCTGCTGTCGGCAGCAGTGCCATATCGGCACCAGTTCCATATTGGCTTTCATTGATCATCTGCTGTGGATGTTCCACACGCATACCTACCGCAAAGGATTTTGCCGCCATCGGAATCTGCCGTTCATACAGCATCTGAAATGTATCTCTGGCACTGTGTCCAATGGCCAGAACCACACCGGAAACTACCTTCCATTCCTTATGATTCAGCTCGATTTCCGAAATCTGCCCGTCTTTGATATGTAAATCGGTCACCTTCGTGGAAAAATGGAAGGTTCCGCCAAGACGAATGATCTCCTGACGCATCCGCTCTACTACCGTGCGCAGGACATCAGTTCCCACATGTGGTTTTGCCACATACAAAATATCCTCCGGTGCACCAAATTTCACAAAAGTTTCCAGCACATACCGGCTGCGTCCGAATTTATCTTTGACTAAAGTATTTAACTTTCCATCAGAAAACGTTCCGGCTCCGCCTTCTCCAAACTGAACATTGGATTCCGGGTTTAAACTGCCACCGTTCCAAAATGCTTCCACATCCTGCTGACGGGCATATACTTCTTTTCCGCGCTCATAGACATTCGGGCAATAACCACACTGTGCCAGCAGATAAGCTGCAAACAGCCCCGCCGGTCCCGCGCCTACGATTGCGATTGATTGTTTTTCTCCTGCCGCTGCATCTATTTTTTTTGGAATTTGATAAGTCACTGGCTGGATTTCCTGCACATGCGCATGATTTTTGTGGATTTTCTGCTGTGTATCCACCACAAGCTGCACTGTATACGTATAATTAAGAGCAGCTTTTTTCCTGGCATCCACCGACTGTTTCATGATCTGCATAGACATCACTTTTTTTGTCGGGATCTGTGCCAGCGCACATGCCTTCTGAAAGATTTCTTCTTTTGTGTGTGCCAGAGGCACAGAAATCTGTGACACTCGAATTGTCTTATTCATATATTTCTCCAAATTATTCTATTTCGTATTAAATGATTTATTTTTACACACATTCGTGTTCGTTTCTTACTTTACTATTTTGCATCATTGTTTCTGACTTTGCAACGCAATGCCGCCTGTCTGCCTGCCACTGTTCCACTGGACCAGGCCCACTGCAGATTATAACCGCCGCAGATGCCATCCACATCCACGATCTCACCTGCAAAATACAGTCCCGGTACTTTTTTTGACTCCATATGTTCGGTCAGTTCTTCCACTGATATTCCACCGCAGGTAACCTGTGCAAAAGAAAAATCCTTTGTTCCGGTTACTGTCAGTTTCACCTGTTTGAGCAAATGAAGCAGCTCCCGCTGCAACTGCCGTCTCTTCGTCTCATTCACAGAAACAATCGTGCGCTCTCCCAGATGTTTTTGTGCACAAAGCATTGCTGCAAGTTTTTCATTGACAATACCGGACAACAGTTCCTTCCAGGTCATGTCACCAGATATCTGAGTCATTTGGTTTTTCCAGAATTCGCGTAACGCATCTTCTGTATAC
>CAKRKO010000051.1 GCA_934358495.1 uncultured Eubacterium sp.
ATAATTGTTCCCATCATACCCATTCCTGCTCCGGATGATAATACGTTCATGTGAATTCCTCCTATTTTTCGATACTAGTAGATATTCTACACAAAATGTAGCTTTTCTTCAACCCATTTTGCATATTTTTCTCATTTTTTTACTCTCCATGTTCCATGCGATACAATTTCTCAGCTTTGTAATTCTGATAGTTGCCTGCATCGATGGCATCGCGGATTTCTTCCATCATTGTATTATAGAAATACAGATTGTGAAGTACGCACAGACGCATACCAAGCATTTCCTTTGCTTTCAGCAGATGACGGATATAAGCCCTGCTGTATGTGCGACAGGCCGGACACTGACATCCCTCTTCGATTGGACGCATATCACGTTCAAACTTCTGGTTAAAAAGGTTCAGCTTACCAAAGTTTGTATATACATGTCCATGACGACCATTTCGGCTTGGATACACACAGTCAAAGAAATCCACACCGCGGTCTACAGCCTCTAAAATGTTTGCCGGAGTGCCAACCCCCATCAGATAGGTTGGTTTGTCTTCCGGAAGATGCGGAACTGTCACATCCAGAATATGATACATCTCCTCATGGCTCTCACCAACGGCAAGTCCACCCACTGCATAACCATCCAGATCCATCTCGCTGATCCGTTTTGCATGATCAATACGGATATCATCAAAAATTGCCCCCTGATTGATACCGAAAAGCATCTGATTTTTATTGATGGTATCTTCCATACTGTTCAGACGCTGCATTTCTTTTTTACAACGCTCCAGCCAGCGTGTAGTACGATCAACTGAAGGTTGAACATAACTTCTGTCTGCCAATGCCGGCGGGCATTCGTCGAATGCCATAGCTATCGTAGAACCAAGATTAGACTGGATCTGCATGCTCTCCTCTGGTCCCATAAAAATCTTACGCCCATCTACATGAGAATGGAAATGTACGCCTTCCTCTTTGATTTTACGGAGTCCTGCCAGAGAAAATACCTGAAATCCGCCGGAATCTGTCAAAATTGGCTTGTCCCATACCATAAACTTATGCAGACCGCCAAGTTCCCTGATTAATTTATCACCCGGGCGAACGTGCAGATGATAGGTATTGGATAATTCCACCTGTGTCTTAATCTGCCGCAGGTCATCTGTGGATACCGCACCTTTGATCGCCGCTGCGGTTCCGACATTCATAAATACCGGTGTCTGGATGATTCCATGCACCGTTGTCACTTCGGCTCGCTTCGCGCGTCCATCTTTTTTCAATAATTTATACATAAAAAGTTCCTTTCCTTTTTCATTGCGCTGTTTATAACTTTATCATATAATAAGATATGTGTCAAAAATACTTTTACAGTTCACTTATCACAGGTATTCAGTTATTGTTCATGCTTGCATAAAAAAATAACTGGATACCTAGTGATAAAGGGAGCGCCGTCTTATGAGCAAAAGCAGTAGCACAGCTACGAAGAAGCCCGGAATGGGCGTTTTGCGAATGGCGCAGGTGAACTGTAATGCCTAGCAATAGAGGAGGAAACGTTATGGCTGGTTCAAATACAGGAACAATATTTCAGATCACCACATGGGGAGAATCCCACGGAAAAGGTGTCGGTGTTGTAGTAGACGGCTGCCCAAGTGGGCTTCCACTGTCTGAAGAAGACATTCAGATCTATCTTAACCGCAGAAAACCGGGACAGTCCAAATACACCACCCCGCGTACCGAAGCAGACCGGGTGGAAATTCTGTCCGGTGTCTTTGAAGGACGCACCACAGGCACTCCAATCTCCATGATCGTACGAAACGAAAATCAACACTCTAAGGACTACAGCGACATTGCCCGCTGTTATCGTCCGGGACACGCCGATTACTGTTTTGATGCAAAATACGGTTTCCGTGATTACCGAGGTGGTGGACGCTCTTCTGCCCGAGAAACCATCGGACGTGTTGCTGCAGGCGCCATTGCCGCAAAACTGTTAAAAGAAATGGGAATCTCTATTCTCACTTATACAAAAGCAATTGGTCCGGTTTCCATTGATTCAAGTCGCTTTGATGCTGCGCAGATCAGTCAAAATCCGGTTGCCATGCCGGATGCACAGGCTGCAAAAGAAGCTCAGGTCTTTCTGGATCAGTGTATCGAAGCACAGGATTCTTCTGGCGGCATTATCGAATGTGTGATTGAAGGTGTTCCTGCCGGTATTGGGGATCCGGTGTTTGACAAGTTGGATGCAAATCTTGCTAAGGCTATTTTTTCCATCGGTGCAGTAAAAGGTTTTGAGATCGGGGATGGCTTTGCTGCCGCTACTGCCCGTGGTTCTGAAAATAACGATTCTTTTGTGCCGCAGAAAAATGGGCCACTGGCCAAAACAACCAATCACGCCGGCGGTATCTTGGGCGGTATCAGCGACGGTTCCCTGATCGTGTTCCGTGCCGCTGTGAAGCCAACACCATCCATTGCACAGTTACAGCATACGGCAAATGCCGACGGTGAAGCTGTCGATATCAGCATCCGCGGTCGCCATGATCCTGTAGTTGTACCAAGAGCCGTTGTTGTTGTAGAAGCGATGGCTGCTATCACTATTTTGGATCTGATGCTTCGCAATACTACCGCAAAGCTTGATAACCTAAAAAAAATCTACGAATAAAAAAAACTATCGATTTGTTCATGAATCTCTGTACACATAAAAGGACTGCCATCAAAACCATTTTGGGTTCCGTGACAGTCTTTTTTTCATTATATAATTGCAATTATTATACCCGCTATTATTCAGCCCATCTCAATTCCGCTACGCTCCATTTCGATGTCGTTTTTCGCCAAAGAAATTCATAAAATTCAAGAATGCCCTCGGCATTCATGCCAGTATGATTCATATATTTTCAGAATTGCCTTGGCTCTGAGTAATTATAATTTGTGGATAAAAATACAGTTCGGCTGCTCAATCTTAATCGGTTTAGAATCCTGCAAAAAATAGCGATCCTCATAATTCATGTTGTAGATAAACATCTCATCCGTCTCATGACTGAGGATAACAAAATGCTTATTATCCGGCATAATCGCCAGTGCCTTTGGATAATCTCCGCTGGTCTTGCAGTGGAAAAATGGGGTCAGCACACCGGTTTCTTTATCTACATCATAAATAATAACAGTGTTAATACCTGCATTGGTCACAAACAGGTGGTTTCCATCCGGTGAAAATTCAATGCCAGATGCAGCTGCACGCTGTTTTTCGCCCGGTTCAATGGTACTGATACGCTGAATCAATTTGAACGGATCTGTTTCACTGTTGCGCGGTTTCAATTCATATACTTCAACAACATTGTCAATCTCACATAATACATATGCATATTTATGCTGACGGTCATAACGAAGCATTTTCGGACCACTGTCCAGTTCGCAACGAAGAATATCTTCCAGCTCCAATTTATTGTGTTCTCTGTCAATCTTGTAAATCTTCACCTGATCCAGACCACTGTCTACTGCGCAGACACACTGCTGATCCGGTGTCACCTTTACGCAGGTAACATGCGGCATAGAGCTGCGGTCTGTGATATTGACACCAATGCCTTTATGAAAAATTCCATCTGCGATCTCACCGATAGAACCATCTTCATTCAGATTCATCATGGTAATACGTCCGTCATGGTAGCCTGCAACAAACAGATAACGATCCTGCTCGTCCACTTCCAGATAGCACCCTCTCATACCACCTGTCCACACAGAATTGATCGGTTCCAGATCTCCATCTTCCAGAATACGGAAAGACTGTACACCTTCATCTGCGATAGAATAAAGAAACTTTCCGTTGGTAGAAACAATTAAATCAGATGGGTTGTTAATCGGAACCACCTTGCGTTCTGTCATTTTTCCTTTCTCGGCATCCACATCAAAAATATGGATTCCCACACTGCTTCCGTGTGTGTAAGTGCCGACATATGCCACATAACGATCTTTTGCCATGACTATTCCTCCTCTTTCCTACGCAATATGTCATAAAGTTCTGCTGCATGGTTGTCCTGCTCCGAAACATCTGCCCCGGAAAGAGCACCATTTTCTGCCGCAGCAAGTTCAATATATAAAACCTGCTTCGGATGCGGCGCAGATTGCATCTCCTGCCCTTCTTCGTCCACGATCCTGCGAACGACTGCCGGAATGTTTCTGCCATCCGGCTTCATGATTTCAATCTGTTCCCCTACAGAAAATTTATTGCGCTGTTCGATACGGTATAATCCGTCTGCAGTGCATTCCCCTATAATACCCAGATATGTGTACTCTTTTACATAAGTATTGTTGTCATAAATCTGAGCACTTTCATCCGGTTTTCCGAAGAAAAAACCGGTTGTAAACTGACGATACGTGCAATTGGAAATCTGATCCAGATACCAGTCCATATTTTTCCGGTATAATTCCGGGGACTCCAGATAATCATCAATTGCCTTACGATATGTACGGGCTACGGTAGCCACATACAACGCGGTCTTCATACGGCCTTCAATCTTAAAACTGTCAATTCCACTGTCGATCAGCTCCGGAATATGCTCGATCATGCAAAGGTCCTTGGAGTTAAAAATATAGGTGCCACGTTCATTCTCATAAACTGGCATATATTCTCCCGGTCTGGTTTCCTCCACGATGGCATATTTCCAACGGCATGGATGCGTACAGGCCCCACGGTTGGCATCACGACCGGTAAAATAATTGGAGAGCAGGCAACGTCCGGAATAAGAAATACACATGGCACCATGAATGAATGTCTCCATCTCCAGATCTGCCGGTGCTTTCTCCCTGATTTCCTTTAACTCTGCCATAGACAGTTCTCTGGCGGTTACAACAC
Organism: uncultured Eubacterium sp.; assembly: GCA_934358495.1. Lineage (GTDB taxonomy): Bacteria > Bacillota > Clostridia > Lachnospirales > Lachnospiraceae > Eubacterium_I. Next base: position 4,822 of record CAKRKO010000051.1, read on the forward strand.
GGCGTGCACCGAGCTGATGCCAGAACTGATATGTTCCATAATTTGTATTGTTTGCCTGGGTACTGATATGGATATCAATATCCGGACATACTTCTCTGGCAATCATAAAAACTCCCGGATCTGAAATAATCAGTGCATCCGGTTTAATTTCTTTTAATTCCTCAAAATAAGCTCTTACTCCGCTCAGATCGCCATTATGAGCCAGAATATTTGCTGTAATATATACTTTTACATCATGAGCATGTGCAAATGCGATTCCCTCCTGAATCTCCTCCATGGAAAAGTTTTTCGCTTTGGCTCTAAGTCCAAAGGCTTCTCCACCGATATATACTGCATCTGCACCAAACACAACCGCTGTTTTTAATACTTCCAGACTGCTTGCCGGAATTAATAATTCTGGATGTTTCATGAAATGCTCCTTACTCTTTTTCCTATTATTCTTTCTTTACACTGACAGTCACACCATCCCCAACCGGTAATATTGCAGTAGCCAGGTTTTCGTTGTGGGTCAGTTCATATAGATACTCCCGCATTCTCTTGTGAATCGTACGGTTTCTTCTGGTCACTGCATAATGGGACTCTATGATATCTCCGTCCTGCAGTACATTATCTGACACAAGAATACCACCCTCTGCCAGTAAACGCAAGACATCATCAAAGAAATGGATATACTGCCCTTTAGCCGCATCCATAAAAATAAAATCATATGGTTCCTGCAGTGTCTTTAACACTTCTGCAGCATCCCCCTCCAGCAGTGTGATCATCTGATCCCGTCCTGCTTTTGCAAAATTCTCTTTTGCGATTGGAATGCGCTTTTCATAGTTTTCTATCGTAGTGATCTCACAGTCCACCGGATTATATTCCGCCATCAACAAAGCCGAAAATCCGACTGCCGTGCCTACTTCCAGTATCCGGATCGGGCGCTTTATCGCCAGCAGTAGTTTTAACAGGTTCTGCATTTCCCGGCGGATAATCGGTACATAATCTGCTTTTGCTGTTTTTTCCAATTCTTCCAGAAACGGCGTATTTCCCGTATTGAGAGAATTGATATATGTCACAAATCTTTCATCAACAATCATAGTCTAACCTGTACCAGTATCTTATTCTTCATACAGAATTGCTTCAAAATTCAGGCATCCAAGCAGTTCCTTATTGATCTGCTGAATGATACGGCAAACTGCAACTTCCGCTGCCAAATATTCGCCCAAAAGCGGATCTTTGTATACATCTGCGTATTCCTGTTCCAGACGGTCTGCTTCAGTAAACAGATCAATCTGATCTTTGCTGTTCTGTAAAAAATAATTTTTTCTTCGAAATTCATGAAGTCTGTGCTCTTTTTCAGGATAGTGATGCACTTCCTCCCGGATCTTCTGATACCGGCAGAAAGCGTCACTGTTCTGTAGCGCAAGCCTCAATTCCTCGATGCTTGTATTTAAATCCATTTTCTCTTACACTTCCATAATAATCGGAATGATCATCGGACGACGTTTTGTCTTTTTCCATACAAATTCGCCCAGTGAATCTTTGATCTCTGTCTTGATCTTTCCCCAGTCTGTGATACCGCGGTCGGTCAGATCTGTTACATGCTCATTCAAAAGATGCTGTGCCTCATCCATCAGGCTCTCAGATCCACGCACGTACACAAATCCACGGGATACGATATCTGGTCCTGCCAAAAGCTGTCCGGAGCCGCCCTGCAGTGTCAGAACAACAATGATGATACCATCTTCTGCCAGATGCTGACGGTCACGCATAACAATATTTCCGACATCGCCGACACCAAGGCCATCGACAAATACAGAGCCAGCCGGAACTTTGCCAACTACTTCTGCGCCGTCTTCATCGATTTCCAGCACATCTCCGGAAGAAATCATCAGAATGTGCTCTTTGTCCATACCAAGTTCTGCTGCTACACCAGCCTGTGCTTTGCGGTGTTTGAACTCACCATGCACCGGAATTGCGTATTTCGGATGAAGCAGGGAGTAGATCAGTTTGATCTCTTCCTGGCATGCATGTCCGGATACGTGAGTATCCTGGAAAATAACATCTGCGCTCTGGCGGTACAGATCATTAATGATTTTTGAAACCGCTTTTTCATTTCCCGGGATCGGATTGGAACTGAATACGATCAGATCGTTTGGCTGAATCTTCACTTTGCGGTGAATGCCGTTTGCCATACGGGACAGCGCTGCCAATGGCTCGCCCTGACTTCCCGTTGTGATCAGAACTGTTTTCTCATCTGGGTAATTTTTCAACTGATCTACTTCGATCAGTGTATTATCCGGAATGTTCAGATAGCCAAGTTCGGATGCAATGGAAATGATATTGACCATGCTTCGCCCTTCTACCACTACCTTACGTCCAAATTTATATGCGGTATTGATGATCTGCTGCACACGATCCACATTGGATGCAAAAGTTGCAACAATGATTCTCTGATGTGTGTGATCACTGAAAATACTCTCAAATGTTTTTCCGACCTTTCGCTCTGTCATGGTAAATCCCGGGCGTTCTGCATTGGTACTGTCGCACATCAGCGCAAGTACGCCTTTTTTACCGATCTCTCCAAAACGCTGCAGATCAATGGCATCTCCGTATACCGGTGTATAATCTACTTTAAAGTCGCCGGTGTGTACCACAGTTCCTGCCGGAGAATAGATGGCCAGCGCTGCTGCATCCTGGATACTGTGGTTTGTCTTGATGAATTCCACACGGAAGCATCCAAGGTTGATATGCTGTCCGTATTTGACCACTTTTCGTTTTACTTTATTAAGCATATTGTGCTCACCAAGTTTATGGTCGATAATGCCGATAGTCAGTTTTGTCGCATAAATCGGCACGTTGATCTCACGCAGTACATAAGGAAGTGCTCCGATATGATCCTCATGACCGTGAGTGATAAAAAATCCCTTTACACGATCAATATTGTCTTTTAAATATGTGATATCCGGTATACATAAATCAATACCGTACATATCATCTTCCGGGAATGCCAGACCGCAATCCACCACAATAATACTGTCTTCGTACTCAAAGGCAGTAATATTCATTCCGATGGCTTCCAATCCGCCAAGTGGAATGATCTTTAATTTAGTTTTTTTTGTATTTGCCAAAAAAATCGCACCTCCTGTTTTATTTCCGTTCTCATTTTTTACATTTCAATGTCCACGTCGTCCATCATCTCTGCAAAAACTTTGGAGATTGCATTTAACTCCACATCATCCTCCACCATTGCATAGATGACCTCTTCGTCTTCTGTCAGTACTTCCTTCAAAATATATGCAATAGAATCCTCATCTTCTTCCTCAGCCGCAAGAAGATAAGTCGTTCCATTGATACATGTCTGCTCTAAAAGGTACAATTCAAGATTTTCCTGATTCTCCGGATCTGTAAAAATAATTTTGTCCATTGCACTTTCTACCCTTCCGTGTGCTGTCTGCTCTGATAATCCAGATATCCCTGTAATATAAAAATAGCAGCCAGTTCATCCACATACTCTTTTCTGTTTTCTCTGCGGATTCCGACCTGCATCATAGTTCGGTCTGCTTCTACGGTGGTCAGCCGTTCATCCCAGAGCACTACCTCAAGTCCGGTACGCTTCTCCAGCATCTCCTTAAACTCAAGTGTCTTCTCACATCGTTCTCCCTCTGTGTTATTCATATTTTTCGGAAAACCGAGTACGATTTTTCCTACTTCATATTCCTCTTTCAGTTCATTGATCCGTGCCAGTGTCTGGCGCAGCTTTGCCGGTGCCTTCCGCCGCACGATCTCAATTCCCTGGGCAGTCAAAAACAAGGGGTCACTGATTGCAACCCCAACCGTTTTTGAACCGAAATCAAGTCCCATGATTCTCATACGTTTGTCCTAATCCCATCCATGCTTTGCAACGTAATCTTTCAGAACTTCTTCCACCAGTTCATCACGTTCCACTTTCATGATCAGACTGCGGGCATTTTTATAACTTGTAATATATGTCGGATCTCCAGACATAATGTATCCCACGATCTGATTGATCGGATTGTATCCTTTCTCTGCCATCGCCTTGTATACGATTTCCAGAACATCACCGATTTTTAATTCCGGTGCTTTTTCAACTTTAAAATATTGTGTACTGCTTAAGTCCTGCATAACTTGTACCTCTGTCGTTAAAATATATCAATATTTATTCTAATATAAATAAGGGAAAAATTCAACCTTCATTATCCGGTTCGCCAGGTTTTCCTCCGTCGGCACCCATACTTTGACATATTCCGGTGTCAATCCTTCAAAATAGCGCACACCATCTACTTCGACCGGTTCTTCAAATAATACGGACACTTCTTTTCCTTCATAATACTGAATAAACTCTTTTTTCTGTTTTTCTGCCAGTTCCATCAAGATTCCACTACGCTCTGCTTTCACAGATTCCTGAATCTGATCTGGCATGGATGCAGCAACCGTTCCGCTTCGTTTGGAATATTTAAACACATGCACCTCGTAAAAATCTACTTTTTTCACAAATGAGCAGGTCTCCTCAAACTCTTCCGGTGTCTCCCCCGGAAATCCAACGATAATATCTGTGGTGATTGCCGGATGTTCATAATACTGACGCAGCAAATCACATTTTTCCAGATATTCTTCCGGTGTATATCTGCGGTTCATCCGTTTCAAAACGGTTGCACTTCCGCTCTGCAGGGACAGATGAAAATGCGGACATACTTTTGGCAGTTTCACCAGCGCCTGCACAAAATCTTCTGTGATGATACCCGGCTCAAGTGACCCGAGGCGAATACGTTCAATGCCATTAATCTCATGTAACGTCTGAATCAGCTCCAGCAGGCTGCTGTCGCAGTCGATACCGTAAGAACTTAAATGAATACCGGTCAGCACCAGTTCCTGAAAACCATTTTCTGCCAGTCTACGGGCTTCTACCTCCACATCCTTCAGTTTTCGGCTTCTGACTCTGCCACGGGCATACGGAATGATGCAGTAACTGCAAAACTGATTACAGCCATCCTGTACCTTTAAAAATGCACGAGTATGTTCTGACGGATGGATCACCGTCAGTTCTTCATATTCCTGTTTTGTATGATTAATATCCAGCACACCTTCCTGCTCTGCGCCATGGTCTGCCTCATAGGCTGCCAGCATTGCAAGAAGATCCTGCTTTTTATTATTTCCGATAATAATATCAATGGCTGTATCTGCTTTCGCCTGCTCCGTGGATGTCTGCACATAACATCCTGCTGCCACAACAATCGCATCCGGATTCATTTTCTTTGCTTTATGGATCATCTGTCTGGATTTGCGATCCGCGATATTCGTCACAGAACAGGTATTGATAATATACACATCCGCTCTGTCATGGAACGGCACAATCTCATATCCTGCCTGCTCCAACATTTGCTGCATTGCCTCTGTCTCATATGAATTTACTTTACATCCAAGGCTGTGTAATGCCGCTTTTTTCATTATTTCAACTCCTATATTGTATTGACTTTTTCATAATTTGAAGTTACTATTGAATAGAATAAATTATATTTTTTCAGGAGGGCTGGTAAATGAAAACAGTACAGATTTCTTTAAATTCCATCGATAAGGTAAAAAGCTTTGTCAATGCAATTACTCAGTTCAACTTTGATTTTGATCTGATTTCCGGAAGATACGTCATCGACGCAAAATCCATCATGGGTATCTTCAGTCTGGATCTGTCCAAACCGATCGACCTTGCAATTCATGCAGGTGACACAGATATGGCCGAGATCATGGAAGCATTAAAACCTTATCTTGTATAATCTGATACAGATTATGATGAAAATACTTATTTTCAAAACCAGATACCGGGAAAAATCAAGATGATTTTTTCCCGGTTTTTTATTTGCCCTACTCTTCGCAAACAGTAATTGTCTCTGTTGTCTCGATAGCTGTCTGCATCAGTTCATCAATCTTCTCATTCAAATGCTGCTCGGAACGTTCAATAATCTTCAGGTTCGGTTTTGTCACCGGATGTTTTGCAACGAAGATCGTGCAGCAGTCCTCGAACGGCTGAATAGATGTCTCATAAGTATCAATTTTTTCAGAAATTGCAATAATATCGTTTTTATCAAATCCAATCAGCGGACGGTATACCGGCATATTGCATACTGCATTGGTTGCTGCCAGTGACTGCATGGTCTGGCTTGCTACCTGACCAATACTCTCTCCGGTGATCAGTCCAAGACATCCGGACTCATTTGCAAAATGCTCTGCAATCTTCATCATATAACGACGCATAATAATAGTAAGCTGATCATGTGGACACTTATCGTAAATGTAAAGCTGAATATCGGTAAAATTAACGATATTTAATTTGATCGGACCGCTGTAACGAGATACGATTCTTGCCAGATCGATAACTTTCTGTTTTGCACGCTCACTTGTATAAGGCGGTGCATGGAAATAAGTAGCCTCAATGGTAACACCACGCTTTGCGATCATATAACCTGCTACCGGGCTGTCGATACCACCAGACAGAAGCAACATTGCTTTTCCGGCTGTTCCAACCGGCATACCACCCGGTCCTGGAATGATCATGGAATAAATATTTACCTGAGAACGAATTTCCACGTTCAGCATGATATCCGGGTGATGTACGTCAACTTTCATCTCCGGATAAGTATCCAGAATGATCTCACCAAGATCTGCATTAATCTCCTGAGAATTTTTCGGGAAATTTTTCCGCGCTCTTCTGGAAACGACTTTAAATGTCTTATTTTTATCCGGATAGACATCATCCAGATATTTCAATACATCTTTTGCCAGCTGGTCAAAACCGTTCTCTTCCACTCTGACTAACGGGCAGATGCCTACGATACCGAAAACTCTTGTCAGGGCCAGAACTGCCTCATCATAATCATAATCGCCTTCTGCGTCTACATAAATTCTTCCCTGCTCTCTGGAAACAGAAAAATTACCATCCACCGGTTGCAGGGCATGTCCAATCTGTTTCATTAACGCTTCTTCAAATACGTAACGGTTTTTTCCCTTAATACCAATCTCACCGTATTTGATCAAAAATGACTGAAACAACATAAATTTGTTTCTCCTCTCTCTAATGTCTTCTATATCTACGCAGCATCGGAAGTAATTCTTCCAGAACGCTGTAAGTATAATCCAATTCTTCTCTTGTCGTCTCCGGGCAGAAACTAAACCGCAGCGTGGATTCCTGATGCGCATGATCCAGTCCGATATTCAGCAATGTGCTGGACAAAGATGGATGGTTGGAAGAACAGGCACTTCCCGCGGACACATAAATATTGCGATCCTCCAGCGAATGAAGTAACACTTCGGAACGCACGCCCAAAAAACTTGCGCTGACAATCTGCGGTGCACTGTCTCGATCTGTTTTTCCGTTGATAGTCACATCTTCAAGCTGCTGCAGCTTCTCCGCAAAATATGTTTTCAGCTCATACAGATGCTCTGCATTCTCATCCAAAAGATCATAAGCCTCTGTCGCCGCCACACCAAGTCCTGCAATTCCCGGCACATTAATGGTTCCGGAACGCATGCCCTTCTGCTGATCTCCGCCAAAGGAAATCGGACGAATTTTTGTCTTGTCTTTGATATATAAAAATCCAATGCCTTTCGGTCCGTGAATTTTATGTCCGCTGACAGAAAGCAGATCAATATACATCCGTTTCGGAATGATCTGAAACTTTCCATAAGCCTGAATCGCATCCACATGAAATACCGTAGCCGGATTGTGATCTTTGATAATTTTTCCAGCTGCTTCCACTGGTTCTAATGCACCGATCTCATTGTTTACCATCATCACGGACACAAGAATCGTATCCTGCCGCAGTTCCTGCTGTAACTGTTCCAGTGAAATCTGTCCGTTTGCATCCACCGGCAGATAAGTGATCTCAAATCCTTCTTCTTCCAGAAAACGCATCGTATTTTTTACAGATGCGTGTTCTACGCTGGTGGTAATAATATGTTTGCCCGCACGCTGATTCGCCAGTGCCGTCCCTATGATTGCCAGATTATTGGACTCTGTTCCACCAGAAGTGAATACAATTTCCTTTTCCTGACAACGCAGAGTTTTTGCAATGGCCGTGGTTGCTTCTTTGACATATTTTTCTGCTTCCACGCCTTTCATATGCATGGAAGATGGGTTTCCAAAGTCCACGGTCAATGCTTCCACCATTTTATTTTTTGCCGCCTCCGAACATCTCGTGGTGGCTGAATTATCCAGATATGCTTCCATTGTCAGCATTCTCCCTCCGTTTTTTCTTCCAGTTCCAGCATCAGCATGGACATGGTACAGATTGCCGCCGTATCTGTACGCAGAATTCTTTTTCCAAGGGAAAGTACCTCTGCATCCTGCCGCAAAAGTTCAATCTCTTCATCAGAAAAACCACCTTCCGGACCGATAAACACACTGATAGACTGTCCCGGTTTCACTTTTTTTAACGCCTCTCTGGTTGCTTCCATACCGCGCTCATTTTCGTAAGGCACCAGGATCATATCCTGTTGTTTTGCATATTCTACCGCTTCTTTAAAGCTTATTACGGTATGCACTTCCGGGATTTTACTGCGTTTGGACTGTTTTGCCGCGCTTTCACTGATTGCCTGCCAGCGTTTCACTTTATTGCCAGCCTTTTTTGCATCCAGTTTCACAACACAATATTTCATCGCCACCGGAACGATCTCATATACACCAAGTTCCACCGCTTTCTGAATGATATATTCCATGCGGTCACCCTTTGGCAGCCCCTGAAACAGATAAATCTGTGATGGGAGCTCTGTATCCGGTGCCTCCTCATCCAAAATATCCGCCTGTACAAACTCCTCCGTCAATTCTGCAATCTCGCAGAACATATCTCTGGAACGGCTGCTGACACGGATTTTTTCACCCGGACGCATGCGCAGCACGTTTTTGATATGATTGACATCACTTCCCGTGATAGTCACATATTCTTTGCCAATCTGGCAATCATCCACAAAAAACTGATACATGCTTATTTCCTCGCTGTGATGCTGACCCATTCACCCTGATGTGTCACTTCCAGAACGGTCATGCCAGCTTTTTCAATGGCTTCTCTTACTTCATTCTCTTTGAAATCAATGATTCCGGAGGTAATGAATACACCGTCTTTTTTCAGGCGTGCCGGAATCACCGGTGCCATCGGAATGATCACGTCTGCTAAAATATTCGCAACAACAACATCATATTTCTCTGTACCGACTTTTTCCTGAAGTTCTGTATCATCAATCAGGTTTCCAACGTAAAAATCACCCTGCTCTCTGCTCAGATGATTTACCTCGAAATTTTCATAAGTAGAAGTAATACAATCCTCATCAATATCTGTACCGGTCAGGTGTCCTGCGCCAAGTTTCAGGCTGACGATAGAAAGGATTCCGCTTCCGCATCCCACATCCAGCACTTCATCGCCATTTTTCATATATTTACGAAGCTGGTGAATGCAAAGCTGTGTAGTCTCATGCTTGCCGGTTCCAAAGGAAATACCCGGATCGATCTCAATCAAAATTTTGTCCTGATCAGCCTGATCCAGTTCTTCCCAGGTCGGTTTGATGAGAATGTCATCAATGGTAAAAGAATGAAAAAACTCTTTCCAGTTGTTCATCCAGTCAATATCCTCCGTCTCACTGCTTGTAATCTTGCCGCTTCCGATATTTACATAACTGCGCATTTCTTCCAGTGCTTCTGCCACTTCTTTTAACTTCTCGCTGTGATCCTCACCGGCTTCCAGATAAAAGCTGACATAACCAATGCCCTGATCTGGTGGAAGTTCCGGCAGAATATCAATAAACATTTTGGAAGTATCGGACTCGGATAACGGTACATTATCCTCAATCTCGATGCCTTCGATGCCAAGATCTGCCAACGTACTGCTGATGTAATCTTCCGCTTCTGTGGTAGTTTCAATTGTATATTTATCCCATTTCATCGTATATATTCCTCCATATTATTATTTGCACGCAATTTTATAGTTCCGAACATGCTAATTAGTCCTGCAGCAACAGGACTAATCAATGCATTCTTGAATTATATTACCCTATAAACCAGTCATTCGACAAGAGTTTTTTTGACTGACTGAAAATTTAACATTCTTGATTTTTCTACTCTACGATCTGCGGAAACGATCCAGCATCATAAAAATATCTTCTTTTCTCGGATATGCATAACCACAAGAAAGTACTCCATCCACGAAAGCTGCCATTCCTTTTTTCTCAAGCAGACTACTCATTTCCGCAACCAACGCCTGCATTTCCATAGAAAATGAACCTTTTTTCATGATATATTTCATAATTACAGCCAGCGCTGCTGTCTGCTCCATATCGATCAGCTGCTCCACATAACGCAGATCTACCATATTGTGGTCGATAGAAAAACCATCGGTTCCCATTACTTTTGTCTTGATCCGTTCTTCCCTGTCACCTCTGCCATGTCGTTTTGTCTTTCGCTCCATCACAAACATACGCCTTTCCTCAGGAAGTGTAAATAGTTCTGTATTGCTGTTAAAATCCAAGGAAGGATATTCCGGCAATAATTCCTGTATTTTCGCTTTCACATCTCTCGGACGATACGCATCCATCTGAATAATGGTATCTGCCACATGGAAAAATGCCCCGCTGCTGCCCGCAACTAAAATCGTGGAAATACCAGCTTTTTCATACAGATCACGTACTCTCGCGATAAACGGTGTGATCGGTTCCTGTTCTCCGCTGACCACGCGCTGCATAAAGGCATCCCGCACAAGAAAATTTGTTGCAGAAGTGTCTTCATCAATCAGAAAACAACTTGTTTCTGCTTCGATTCCCTCCATGACGCCTGCCGCCTGCGACGTACTTCCGCTGGCATCTTCCGTAGAAAAACAATGCGTATCTTTTCCATTTGGCAGATCATGGATAAACAGGGACAAGTCCAGATTGGATACCGCACGGCCATCTTCTGCCCGCAGCTTCAGCGCATCGTCTCTGGTAATGACATACTCTCTGCCATCGCCTTTTACATGATTGTATACACCCTGTTCTAACGCCTGTAACAACGTGGATTTTCCATGATAGCCACCGCCAATAATCAGGGTCACGCCTTCCGGGATTCCCATACCGCAAATGCTACCGCCATATGGCAGATCAATGGCAAGTTCCATACTCTTTGGAGATTTAAATGCCACTGCATCTTTTAACGGCTGACTGGACACACCACTCTTTCGGGGCAAAATGCTTCCGTTTGCACAGAAAGCTACCAGTTTTCGTTCCTCTAATACTTCACGGATCCTCTGCTGATTTTCTGCCAATTCATAGGTTTCCTGAACCTTTGTTTTGTCCCACGCCTGATAAACCAGACATTTTTTCACGATCTGTGGAAGAAAATCCAGTAAAATCTTCTCTAGTTCCTGTGCGTTAATAGTACGGCCGTTTGCTGGAAACCCGACTTCGAATCGTACAATCAATGATATATTGTTAACTTCCACTGCTGTCCGGCGCATAACCTCCGCTCCTGGTCTGCTGGTGGAGATCAATCCACTTTTTCCGGATCCTTTTGCCTTAAAACTGTACTGATCTAATGCTGTCGAAAACTTGCGCAAGATTAAATCTTCCAATGCCGTTTTTGTATATCTTTTTTCAAAATATTTTTCCGGAAATCCTGCTTTTTTCAATGGAAGTTCTACATGCAGGGAAGATGGTGCCGCAAAAGGGTCTCCCTGCACATGGTCAATAGACAGCACAAAGTCACCGAAGGTATAACTTCCCCTCAGTGACTTATATGCCGGATAACTTTTTCGATGAATCGATTCTAATTTATTTTTTAAATCTATTTTATTATACATCCGTAATCCTATACTATGTTAATCTTCTTTTTTGAAGAATCCTCTCTTTTTGTGATGTTTCTCCTGTTTTATGCCTTCTTCCGCACCTGTATGCAGAGAATCACCGGATACTGCATCAAATGCACGCAATGCTTCTTTCGCCTCTGCACTCAACGATGTCGGAACCTGTACTACCAGCGTAACATACTGATCGCCACGAATATTTTTGTTGCGCAGAGACGGAACACCTTTGCCTTTCAGACGGATTCTTGTATCTGTCTGAGTACCTGGTTTCACTTCATAAATCACATCTCCATCTACGGTGCTGATTCTTGTTTCTCCTCCTAACACTGCCTGAGCAAAAGAAATCGGTGCGGTAGAGAAGATATTCATATCCTGACGCTGGAAGATCGGATGTGAAGATACAATAACCTCTACCAGCAGATCGCCACGCGGTCCGCCATTGACACCCGGCTCACCTTTTTCACGGATGCGGACACTCTGTCCGTTATCGATTCCGGCAGGAATAGACACTTTGATCTTCTTTCTGCTGGAAGTATAACCGGTTCCGCGGCAGGATGTACATTTATCTTTGATAATTTTGCCGGATCCGTTACATTCCGGACAGGTCTGAACGTTCTGAACCATGCCGAACAAAGATTGCTGGGAAAATACAACTTTACCTTTTCCACCGCATTTTGTACAAGTCTCCGGAGAAGTTCCAGGTTTTGCTCCGGTTCCGCCACAGGTGGTACATTCATCCTTCAGCACCATATCAATTTCTTTTTCACAGCCAAACACTGCTTCCTCAAAAGTAATACGGACACTGGTTCTTAAGTTGGCACCTTTCATTGGGCCGTTAGACGCACCTCTTCTGGAACCGCCGCCAAAGAAATCGCCGAAAATATCACCAAACATATCGCCGAAATCCATGCCGGAGAAATCAAATCCACCGGCTCCGGCACCACCTGCTCCGCCGTCAAATGCAGCGTGACCAAACTGATCATACTGTCGTCTTTTTTCTGAGTCACTCAGTACTGCATAAGCCTCAGAAGCCTCTTTGAATTTTGCTTCTGCCTCTTTGTCTCCCGGGTTTGCATCCGGATGATATTTTTTGGCTAACTGACGATATGCCTTTTTAATTGTGGCATCATCTGCTCCGCGGTCTACGCCAAGCACCTCATAATAATCTCTTTTCTGTTCTGCCATATCTGAACTCCATCCCTTATGTCTTGATCTATTTTTGTATCTTCTGGTCTCTCATAAAGGTCTCACATCCCTCTGAGATTAATCCAACAATGCACCAGAAGGCATTCCGCCCTCTGGTGCGTTATTTATCAATTTGCATTTACTGCGATGAACCGCATGTGTTTCACTTCTGATTAAACCTCTTTGTAATCAGCGTCTACAACATCGTCATCAGCGCCACCTGCTGTCTGCTGACCAGCACCTGCGTTCATGTCCGGGCCTGCGCCTGCTGCACCCTGTGCGGCCTGTGCCTGCTCATACATTTTTGCAAATACTTGCTGAGCACTTGCCATCAGTTTCTCTTTTGCAGCTTTCATCTCATCTAACTCTGCATCTGTCATCTTGTCAGCTTCCGGATGTGCCTCAAGGAGTGCTTTTAATGCATCCAAATCTGCCTGTACCGGAGCTTTCTCAGCATCAGATACACCTGCGCCAACTTCCTCAAGTGCTTTCTCTGTCTGGAATACGAAGGAATCAGCATCGTTTCTTGTATCGATCGCGTCTTTTCTCTTCTTATCCTGAGCCTCAAACTCTGCGGCTTCTTTTACAGCTTTATCGATCTCATCATCAGACATATTGGATCCTGCTGTGATTGTGATATGCTGCTCTTTGCCTGTTCCAAGGTCTTTTGCAGATACATTTACAATACCATTTGCATCGATATCGAATGTAACCTCAATCTGCGGAACACCACGACGTGCTGGCGGGATTCCATCCAGACGGAACTGTCCAAGAGA